>JAFKJZ010000163.1 GCA_017305815.1 Hyphomicrobiales bacterium | reverse complement strand
TGCCGGTCATCCTCGTCGGCGGCGGCTCCATTCTCGTCTCGCGCGACCTGCCCTCGGCTTCGAAGGTGATCCGGCCGGAGAACGCCTCCGTCGCCAACGCCATCGGCGCGGCGATCGCCCAGGTCGGCGGCGAGATCGACCGCATCTTCTCGCTCGAAGGCACCTCGCGCGACATCGTGCTCGCCGGCGCCAAGGCCGAGGCGACGGAGCGCTCGACCAAGGCCGGCGCCGATCCGGACTCGGTCAAGATCGTCGACATCGAGGAAGTCCCGCTCGCCTACCTGCCGGGAAGCGCCACGCGCATCCGCGTCAAGGCGGTCGGCGACCTGGTGATGGATTGAGCCCGCCATGAAGCTCACCTCCGAAGACCTCCACGACCTCGCGGTCGGCGCCGCCTTCCTCGGCACTGGCGGCGGTGGCAATCCCTATGTCGGCCGCCTCATGGTGCAGCGCTGCCTGGACGAGGGGCTGACGGTCGACCTGATCGACCCGACCGACGTCCCGGACGAGGCGCTGGTCATCCCGACCGCCATGATGGGCGCGCCGACCGTGCTGATTGAGAAGCTGCCGAGCGGCGAGGAGGCGATCACCTCCTTCCGGCAGCTCGAGAAGCATCTCGGCCGCAAGGCGTTCGCCACGATGCCGATCGAGATCGGGGGCATCAACTCGACCATCCCGCTTGTCGTCGGCGCGCGCCTCGGCATCCCGATCGTCGATGCCGACGGCATGGGCCGCGCCTTCCCGGAACTGCAGATGGAAACCTTCGGCGTCTACGGCGTCTCGGGCAGCCCGATGTATGTGACGGACGAGGACAACGACTCCACCCTGCTGATGGCGACCGACAACAAGAGCATGGAGTGGCTGTCGCGCATGGTGGCGATCCGCATGGGCGGCTGCGCCTATATTGCGGAATATTCGATGTCGGGCGCCGACGTGAAGCGCACGGCCGTGCCCAACACGATGACGCTCGCCATGCGCATCGGTCGCTGCCTGCGCGAGGCCAAGGCCAGCCACCAGAGCCCGTTCGACGCCCTGCTGAACCTGATGCCGCAGACGCTCTACAACCATGCGCGCATCATCTTCACCGGCAAGCTGGTCGACGTGCAGCGAGAGACCCGCAACGGCTTCTCGATCGGTCGGGCACGCATCGACGGCCTCGGCCCCTGGGTCGGCACGATGGAGATCGAGATCCAGAACGAGAACCTGATCGCCCGCGTCAATGGCGAGGTCAGGGCGATCGTGCCGGACCTGATCTGCATCATGGATAGCGAAAGCGCCGAGCCGATCACGACCGAGCAGCTGCGCTACGGCCAGCGCGTCACCGTGGTCGCCGTCGCCGTGCCCGCGATCATGCGCACGCCGGAAGCGCTCGACGTCTTCGGTCCCCGCTGCTTCGGCCTCGATCACCCCTTCACCCCCATCGAGACAATGGCCTGAGATGATCACCCACATCACGCTCGACGACCTGGAAGACCTGGCGCTCGGTGCCGCCGTGCTCGGCACGGGTGGCGGTGGCGACCCCTATATCGGCAAGCTGTTCGCCCGCGCGGCGATCGAGGAGCACGGGCCTGTGCGGCTGCTGTCGCTTGACGAGGTGCCGGACGCGGTCCGCGTGCTGACCTGCGGCGCCATGGGCGCGCCGACCATCCTGATCGAGAAGATCGCCAGCGGCGACGAGATGGGCCTCGCCTTCGACACCTACGAGGCCCACACCGGCAGCAAGGTCGAGGCGGTGATGCCGTTCGAGGCCGGCGGCGTCAATTCGACCATTCCCGTCATGATCGCCGCCAAGCGCGGCCTGCCGCTGGTCGATGCCGACGGCATGGGCCGCGCCTTCCCGCAGCTCGAGATGGAAACCTTCAACGTCTATGGCGTGCCGGCCTCGCCGGTCGCGATCGCCGACGAACAGGGCAATACCGGCATCATCCAGACGAGCTCGGCCGCCAAGGCCGAGTGGATCGCCCGCGGCATCACCATCCGCATGGGCGGCCAGGCCTATATCGCCAACTACGGCATGGACGGCGCCACCGCCCGGCGTGTCTCGGTTCCCGGCACCGTGTCGCTCGCGATCGGCATCGGCCGCACGCTGCGCGAGGCGCGCGAGAACCATCAGGACATGATCCAGGCGCTGATCGATTTCTTCGCCACCACGCATTACGAGGAGGCGCGCATCGTCGGCTCCGGCAAGATCACCGACGTGTCGCGGCGGATGGAGAATGGCTGGTCGGTCGGCATCGCGACGATCGAGCCCTTCGGCGGCGGCACGCCGATGCAGATCCGCATCCAGAACGAGAATCTGGTGGTGGAGCAGGGCGAGGACGTGCTGGCGATCGTTCCGGACCTGATCTGTCTGCTCGACGTCGATACCGCCGAGCCGATCCTGACCGAGCGGCTGCGCTACGGCCAGCGCGTCAATATCCTCGCCGTGCGCGTGCCGCCGATCATGCGGACGCCCGAGGCGCTTGCCGTCTTCGGCCCGAAGGCGTTTGGCCTCAAGCACGAATACACGGGTCTGGGGCTGGAAGCTTGAACCTCTGGTGAAATCGGGATCGGCCGTTATACTCGGATCCGCATAGGGCGTGCCTCTGTTCCAGAGGCATGATCGATACGCCGATCCGGATCCAATGACGGTTGCATCTGTCGTCAACCATCCCGCAGAGGCGCGGCGCCGCACCACTGTGCCGCGCCGTTTCGCCGACGCGATCGAACGCCCGTTCCTGATCGACTGCATCCGCAACGGCATTGCCGGGCAGGTCGTCGTGCTGCAGGCGCCGTCCGGCTTCGGCAAGACGGAACTGCTCGCCGCCGCCTACGAGATCCTGCCCGAGCCGGGCGACCGCTTCGGTTGGCTGACGGTGTCGGCGGTCGATGCCAACCCGGCCATGTTTCTCGACGGAATCGCCGCCGCCTTCGGGCTGCAGCCACGTCCCGCCATCGATCGCGACATCGAGGCTTCGGCGCAGCGCCTTCTGGCGCGCCTCGCCGAAAGCGGCGAGCGCTTCGTCCTCTTCCTCGATGAGTTCCAGTCCGCCGCCGGCGAGGCCTTCTTTGCGTGCTGCTCGGTGCTGTTCCGCCATCTACCCGACAATGTCCGCCTCGTCATCGCCTCGAACAGCCGTCCCGATATTCCGCTCTCGCGCTTTCGCCTGCGCGGCTTCCTGACCGAGCTGCTTTCCGGCGATCTCGCCTTCACGCGTACCGAAATGCGCCGCCTGCTCGGCAAGCGCATGGCGGCCAACGAGCTCGATGCCTTCGCCGAACTGACCGGCGGCTGGCCGGCGCTGGTGCAACTCGCCGTACCGCTTCTCGGCACGACCGATGATGCGCGCGACCGCGCCGAGCTGCTGGACGGCACGCACCGCACGTTTCGCGATTTCATGTCGGAAGAGATCGTTCCGCGCATTCCGCGCGACATGCGCGAGGCGCTGACAGTCTGCTCGATCCTCGCCGATTTTCCGCTCGATCTCGCCTCGCATCTGGCCGGCGTCGCCGTCGAGCAGCGTTCGGTGCGCGATCTCGAGGATTTCGCGCCGATCATCGTGCCGGTCGACCAGCGTCCCGGATGGTTCCGCCTGCATCCGGTGCTGCGCGCGGCCTTCTCGTCACAGCTGCAACTGCATCCTTCCGAGCGCGTGCTGGCCCTGCATTCGAAGGCCGCGAGCTGGTTCGCCGCCCGCGATCATCTCGAAAAGGCCGTGACGCACGCGTCGCTCGCCGGCGATTTCGCGCTTGCCGCCGAGACGATCCGCCGGGCTGGCGGCGTCAACATCTTCCTGCGCGCCGGCCATTCCGTGCTGGAGCGGCTGATCGAGAACATCCCGGCCGGCGACATCTACCGCTCGCCGAGCCTGAAGCTGATCTACGCCCTCGTGCTCGGCAAGCGCGGCCGTATCCGCTCGGCCCGCGAGATCGTCGACGACCTGCGCGATTCCGGCGAGATCGATGAGCTGGGGCTGGTCCCTCCCGATGGCGAACTGGAGTTCGGCCATATCGAGGGGATGATCGACATCTACGAGGATTGCCACTTCGAGGACGAGCAGATCGAGGCGCTGGAACGCCTGCTCGGCCGGCTCGGGCCGAAGGATACCTGGGATCGCGGCTGGCTCTACAATCACCTCTGCATCGCCTATACGCGCCGGGGCGATCTCGACCGCGCCCGCACCAACGCGCTGCGCTCGCTCGCCTGCTACCGGGAGGAGCGGGCAGCCTATCCGCAGATCTTCATGCTGATCCATCTGAGCCTGGTCACGCTGCTGACCGGGCGGCCGTCGGCGGCGCTGATGCTGGCGCGCGAGGCGGAGGAACTGGCGCAGCGCACGCAATGGAGCGACCGCAACCTGCTCGCCATCGCCCATATCCCGATGGCGGAGGCGCTCTACCAGCAGTCGGAGGTGCGTGAGGCCGAGAGGATGCTGCGCGAGGGCATGCCCTTCGTCGCCCGCGGCGAGGGCTGGGTCGACCTGTTCGTGCGCGGCTATGGCATCCTCGCCCGGGCGCAGATGGGGCTGATGGGCATCGAGGCGGCGCTCGGCGTCATAGACCGCGCCGAGGAAGTGGCAATCGAGCGCGATCTGTCGCGGCTGCGCCTTGCCGTGCGCATTCTTCGCGTCGAACTGCTCACCCGCGCCGGACTGCTCGAAGCGGCAGCGCAGGTCATTTCCGACATGCCGGCTTTGGACGAGACCGTGCTCTGGCCGACCTGGCGCGAATGGGGCGACGCCTCGATCGTGCAGGCGCGGCTGCTGGCCCGCACTGGCCAACCCGACGCGGCCATCGGCCGGCTGGAAATGCTGGTCGAGCGGGCGGCGGGGCGCGATCACGGAAGCCACCAGTTGGCCGCGTCCGTCGTCTCCATCGAGGCCTACTGGGCGGCGGGCCGGATGGAGGATGCGCTGGCTGCCTTGCAGCGCTCGATCGCCATGGCGCAACCGCAGGACAGCCTGCAGATCTTCCTCGACGAGGGCCAGCCGCTTTCGCAGGCCGTGCGGGGTATCGTGCGCCGCTTCGGCCTCTCGACCTTCAGCCCGAAGACGGCCGAGTTCGTCAGCCGGATCGCCGGGGCGCTGCATCAGGTCAATCCGAACCAGCCGCGCGTCGGCACCGACCTTCTGACGGCGCGCGAATCCGAGATGCTGGAATTCCTGGCCCGGGACGCCACCAACAAGGAGATAGCCCGCGACCTCGGCCTGACCGAGGCCACGGTGAAGTTCCACCTGAAGAACCTTTACGCCAAGCTCGGCGTCGGGCGCCGCAGCCTCGCCGTCTCGGTCGCCCGCAAGGTCAGCCTGCTCGGGGTGGATTGAGGAAGGGGGCCGGCGCCGTCAGCCCATCATGCTGACATGCGCCGCCGCGACCTTCCAGCCGTCCTCGGTCCGGATCCAGGTCTGCATCTGGCGGCCGACCTGGCCGGGGAAATCGGGACGGTGGAAAAGCGTCGAGGCGATGGCGACGTCGTTGCCATAGGTGGTGATGACGGTATTCGACAGCGTGCGCTCGAAAGGTTTCTGCACGGCGCGGAACTGCCGAACCTCGTCGATGCCGTGTTGCACCTCGGCGACGCCGTAGCGGATGGTGCGTTCCGAATGCAGGAACATCGCGTCGAGCGTCGCCCCGTCGTTCTCCAGTAGCGCCTTCTCATAGGCCTGGAAGATCGCCGTCACCTCGGCCACGAGGTTGGGATCGTCGACAACAAGGGTCTCAGCCATCGGCCATGGCTCCTGCAAAGGCAGTCTCCAGTGCTGCGAGTGGCGTCGCCCAGCCGACGATGCCGCCCTGCGCGACGATCATCTCGATCGCGGCCGCCTTGAATTCCGGGAAATAGCTCTCGGTCGCGTCCTCGATCAGCAGGCATTCATAGCCGCGATCGTTCGCCTCGCGCATCGAGGTCTGGACGCAGACTTCGGTCGTGACGCCGGCGAAGACGAGCTGCGTGATGCCGCGTTCCAGCAGGGTCTGGTGCAGGTCGGTCGCCCAGAACATGCCCTTGCCGGGCTTGTCGATGACGATCTCGCCGGCGACGGGCGCCAGGTCGGGCAGGATCTGGTTGCCGGGCTCGCCGGCGATCAGGATCCGCCCCATCGCGCCCTCGTCGCCGATCCGAAGGCCCGGCTTGCCGCGCATGAGCTTGGCCGGTGGGCAATCGGAAAGGTCGGGCTTGTGCGCCTCGCGGGTGTGCACGACGAGCATGCCGTGCGTCCGGAAGAAGCCGATCAGGCGGGCGACGGTCGGCACGATCGCCGTCAGCCGCGACACGTCGTTGCCGAGCACGGCGCCGAAGCCGCCCGGCTCGATGAAGTCGCGCTGCATGTCGATGACGACGAGCGCCGCCTTGTCCGGCTCGATCGAGAAATCATAGGGGCGGGCGGGGACGGAAAGCGCCATGCTCAATGCCCCGCCATGTGCTGGCCGATGGTGTTGCGGTCGGTGTCCTCGATCGCCGCGACATAGCCGATCGCGCCGCCCGACATCACCGCCACCCGGTCGGAGAGTTCGAGGATCTCGTCGAGGTCCTCGCTGACCAGCAGCACCGCCGCGCCACGGTTGCGCTGCTCCATGATCTGGCTGCGGATCTCGGAAACCGAGGCGAAGTCGAGGCCGAAGCAGGGGTTGGCGACGATCAGCACGTCGACATCGCCGGAGAGCTCGCGCGCCAGCACGGCGCGCTGGACGTTGCCGCCGGAGAGCGTCTCGATCGGCGCGTCGGCCGAGGTCGTCTTGACCCGGTAGCGCTCGATCAGTTCGCCGGCGCGGCGCCGCATCGGCCCCGGCGACAGCCACCAGCCGAGGCTTGCCACCGGCGCCTTGTCGAAGGCGCGGAACGCCATGTTCTCGGCCACGCTCATGCGCGGCACCGTGGCGTTCTTCAGCGGCTCTTCCGGCAGGCCGAACACCTTGAAGCGGTCGAAGTCGCCGCGCTTGGGCTCGAACGGCTTGCCATGGATGAAGATGGCGCCGTCCTTCAGCTGCCGCTGCCCGGCCAGCGCCTCGACCAGCGCGCTCTGGCCGTTGCCGGAGACGCCGGCGATGCCGACGATCTCGCCGGCCTTGACTTTCAAATTGATCGCATCGAGCACCGGACGGCCTTCGCCGTCCTCGGCGACGAGGCCGGCCAGTTCGAGCACGGCGGCCTTGTCATTGTGCTTCAGCCGCTCGGCGCGCTCGCGGATCTCGGTGTCGCCGATCATCATTCGGCTCATCTCGGCGACGGTCGCCGTCTGGGCGTCGCCCGAGCCGGTGAGCTTGCCGCGCCGGAGCACGGTGAAGCTGTCGCAGAACGCCTTCACCTCGCGGAACTTGTGGCTGATCATCAGCACGGTGACTTCGCCGCGCCGCGCCATCTCGCCGAGCAGGCCGAGCACTTCGTCGGCCTCGCCCGGCGTCAGCACCGAGGTCGGTTCGTCGAGGATGACGAAGCGCTGTTCCAGATAGAGCAGCTTGAGGATCTCGAGCTTCTGCTTTTCGCCGGCCGAGAGCGACGAGACCTGTTCGTTGAGCGGCACGCGGAACGGCATGCGGTCCATGAAGGCTTCGAGCCGCGGCTTCTCTGCCCGCCAGTCGATGACGGCCGGCGTATCGGCGCGCGAGATGACGAGGTTTTCCGCGACCGTCAGGCACGGCACCAGCGTGAAATGCTGGTAGACCATGCCGATGCCGAGGTCGCGCGCGTCGCGCGGGCTGCGGATCTCCACCTCCTTGTCGTCGAGCAGCACCGACCCGCGCTCGGGCGTGTAGAAGCCCATGATGCATTTGACGAGCGTCGACTTGCCGGCGCCGTTCTCGCCGAGCAGGGCATGGAACGAGCCCGGCTTGACGTCGATCGACACGTCGTCGAGCGCGGTGAAGGCGCCGAAGGTCTTGGTCATGCCGATCGTCTGCAGCGCCGGCGCGCGCAGCGGCAGGACGGCGTTGGCGGGCTGGGCGGCGATGTTCACGGCAGCGCCTCCAGCAGCTCGGCCGATGTCGCCACCGCGCCGAAGACGCCGCCCTGCATCTTGATCATGTCGATGGCGGCGAGATGATTCTCGACCTTGGTCGCGGCGCAGCAATCCGACAGCAGCAGGCATTCATAACCGCGGTCGTTGGCGTCGCGCATGGTGGTGTGGACGCAGACATCGGTGGTGACGCCGGTGAAGATGATGTTGCGGATGTTCTTCATCCTGAGCACCAGGTCGAAATCCGTGGCGATGAACGTGCCCTTGCCGGGCTTGTCGATGATCGCCTCGCCGGGCTCCGGCCTGAGCTCGGAGATGATCTCCCAGCCCGGCTCGCCGCGCACCAGGATGCGGCCGCACGGCCCCTGGTCGCCGATGCCGGCGCCGATCCGCTGCGAGCGCCAGCGTTTGTTCGCGGGGAGGTCGGAGAGGTCCGGTTTGTGGCCCTCGCGGGTGTGGATGACCGGATAGCCCTTGGCGCGCATGGCGGCCAGCACCGACTGGATCGGCCCGATCGGCGCCCGGGTCAGCGAGATGTCGTAGCCCATCGAGTCGACGTAGCCGCCCGGCGCGCAGAAATCGGTCTGCATGTCGATGACGACCAGACAGGTGTTGTGCGGCCCGAGATCGCCGTCGAACGGCCAGGGATACGGGTCGGAGGCGACCGTGACGGCATTGGGCTTCAGGGCGGCGTCTATGCGTTCATCGACGAGTGTCATGGCAACCTCTGGGGACGACCGGGCTATGGGAGACGATCACTTGACGATGGAGAGTTCGCCGGGCGCTTCGCGCGCTGCGCTCTTGGATCGCGCCGAGGCGATCATGATGAAGAGGGTCAGGATGTAGGGCGCGGCGTTGAAGAAGTAGTAGCCCTGGCTGATGCCGATCGATTGCAGCGAGGGGCCGAGCGCGCCGGCCGCCCCGAACAGCAGCGCCGCCAGAACGCAGCGGATCGGATCCCAGCGGGCGAAGATCACCAGCGCCACCGCCATCAGGCCCTGGCCGGAAGAGAGGCCCTCGTTCCAGCTGCCGGGATAGAACAGCGACAGGAAGGCGCCGCCGACGCCGGCGAGGAAGCCGCCGGCCGCCGTCGCGAGCAGGCGCACCAGATCGACCGAGACGCCCATGGCGCGCGCCGAGGCGGCGCTGTCGCCGGTCATGCGCAGGATCAGGCCCCAGCGCGTATTGGCGAGCGCCCAGCGCAGGAACAGCGCCAGCGCGATGCCGACGAAGAACAGCGGATTAACCTGCAGCGCCTGCGCCACCAGCGGATCGGACGACCAGCCGCCGAGCGGTATAGCCTCCAGGCGCGGCGCGGTCGGCTGGATGAACGGCTTTCCGAAGAAGAAGGCGAGGCCGGTGCCGAAGCTCATGAAGGCGATGCCGATGGCGATGTCGTTCACCTTGGGCAGCTTGCAGATGTAGCCATGCATGGCGCCGAGCACGAGGCCGGAGCAGCCGGCCAGGAGCACGCCGAGCCACGGGCTGCCGGTGGTGTAGGAGCCGGCATAGGCGACCATGGCGCCGAGGACGAGATTGCCCTCGAGCCCGAGATTGATGCGGCCGGACTTCTCGGTCAGGCATTCGCCGAGCGCCACGAACATGAAGGGCGTCGAGACGCGGATGGCGCCGCCGATCATGGCGATCAGCACGATGAAGAGATCGGCCTGGCTCATGCTCTCTCTCCCGAACGCTTCGGCTGCAGGAAGGGGATGCGGCCGTAGAAGGTCTCGCTGACCAGCAGCACGACGAAGATCATTCCCTGCAGCACCAGCACGGTCGCGTCCGGCATGGCCATGCGGCGCTGGACCAGGCCGCCGGCGGCGGCCAGCGCGCCGAACAGGATGGCGACCGGCACGACGGCGAGCGGGTTCTGCCGGGCGAGGAAGGCGACGAGGATGCCGGTGAAGCCGTAGCCCGCCACCAGCGAGGCATTGGCCTGGCCGTGGATGGCGGCGACTTCGAAGAAGCCGGCGAGCCCGGCGCAGGCGCCGGCGATGGCGCAGCAGGCGACCATCAGCAGGCCGACGGGCAGGCCCTGCGCCTGCGCGGCGCGGACATTGCCGCCGGTCATGCGCGCGGCGAAGCCGAAGGTGGTGCGCGACATCAGCAGCCAGAGCACGACGGCGAGGACGACGCCGGCGGCAAGGCCCCAATGCACCGAGGTTCCCGGCATCGGGCCGATGCGAAAGGCGTCGCCGATCGGCATGGTCGAGGGCTTGTTGGCGGAGGACGGATCGCGCAGCGCGCCCTCGACGAAGAAGTTCATGATCGCGATGGCGATGTAGGAGAGCAGCAGCGACGAGATCGTCTCGTTGACGCCGCGATAATGGCGCAGCCAGCCGGCGAGGCCGATCCAGATCGCGCCGACCAGCATCGCCGCCACCGCCATGATCGGCAGGCCGATCCAGGGCGTCCAGCCGCCGCGGACGAGCGGGATGGCGACAGCCGCGGCGGAGAAGCCGCCGAGCACGAGCGCGCCTTCTGCGCCGATCAGGGTGAGGCCGATGCGCGCCGGAACCGCGAAGGCGAGGCCGGTCAGGATCAGCGGCGCGGCCCGCTGCAGCGTGTTCTGGATCGAGAAGGCGGAGCCGAAGCCGCCCGTCCAGATCAGGTTGAAGAAGGTGACGGGCGACTTGCCGAGAACGAGCAGGAAGATCGAGAAGAGCACCGCCGATGCCAGGAGGGCGCCGACCGGAATGAGCACGGCTTCGATCATGCGGACCGCGCGCGGGCTGAGGCCGCCGCGTTCGGCTGCGGAAGTGGCGAGCACCGCCGTCATCATGCGCCTCCTTGGTCGGGAGTTCCCGAGGCTCTTGCGGTTGGCATCCCTTGTTCCTTCCTGACTGCGCGGTCGCGCGCTGCGCTGGGGTCGGCGGCGGCCGGGGCCGCCGCCGGAGAGAGGTCAGGTGATCGAGCCCTGGACGCCCTCGAGCAGGAAGTTCATGCCGTCGAGCACGGGGTCGTAATTGTCCTTGGTGCCTTCGATGACGAGCTTGCCGGTATTGTCCTTGAGCGGACCGACATAGATCGGCTTCTTGGCCTTCAGGCCCTCGATCGCGGCGTCGGCGGCCTTGATCGCCTCGGGCGTCGCGCCGGCGCCATAGGCGGTGTTGCGCAGCATGTCGTTGTGGTAGCCGCCGGCGATGAAGTTCGGCAGCTCTGTGCCGGCCGCCAGGGCGTCGGCGTAGATCTTGTAAATCGTCTCCCACTTGTATTCGGCGCCGGTGATGAAGCCCTTGGGCGCCAGCGGCGCCTGGCTGGCATTGTGGCCGCAGCTCTTCACCCCGCGCGATTCCGCCGTCTCGACCACCACCTTCGGGCCGTCGACATGGCAGGTGATGACGTCGCAGCCGGCGTCGATCAGCGCGTTGGAGGCTTCCGCCTCGCGCACCGGCAGCGACCACTCGCCGGTGAAGATCACCTGCACGGTGGCGTTCGGATTGACGCTGCGGGCGCCGAGCAGGACGGAGTTGATGTTAGAGAGCACCGACGGGATCGGCTTGGCGGCGACGAAACCGATCTTGCCCGACTTCGACGACAGGCCGGCGGCGACGCCGTTCACGAAATGCGCCTGGTTCAGGTAGCAGAAATAGCTGCCGGCGTTCTTCGGATCGCCTTCCTTCCAGAGCGGCGCGGCATGGCGGAACTGGACGTTCGGATATTTCTTGGCCGCCTCGACCATGAAGGGCGTGTAGTAACCGAACGAGGTGGCGAGGATCAGGTTGGCCTGGTCGAGGTTGATCATCGATTCCATCGACTGGGTGACGGCGTCGGTTTCCGGCACCTTCTCTTCCTCGATGACGGTCACGCCCGGCACCTGCTTCAGCACGTCCATGGCGACGGCATGGGCCTGGTTCCAGCCGAAATCGTCGCGCGGGCCGACATAGACCGCGCCGATCACGATCGGGTTGGCCGCGCGGGCCACGCCGAAGGGCAGGGCGGCGGCAGCGACACCGGCGGCGCCGGCCTTGAGAAGCGAACGTCTCGTCAGCGACGATGTGAACATGCGAGGCTCCGTGGCTCAGGTTGCGTTTCCGGCGCGCCCCCAGCGGCAGTCGGTCGGTCTACCGGGAAGACGCAAGGCGCGTGCCATTCCCGTATTCGGTGGGGTGCGTCGGGCAAGCCATTGCGAACCCTGCGAACCCGGCGCTTTGCGGGCCTGTCGCCGGCATTCTGCTTGTCAACGATTCGTGCCTCGTAATTAGGCAGTCGATTGGCGTCGGGGCGCGGATCGCGGCTCATGCGACGACCTCCGGCGGCGTTCGCACGGCGCCGGCGGCGAGCCAGGCGCGCCAGCCACCATGGCTGGTGATGTCGGTGGCGCCGGCCAGCCCCTGCGTTTCGCAAAGGAAACCCTTCACCGAGCTGCCATCCTCGAGCTTGACCGTGCCAAGGCCGAGCGGCGAGGGGATGCCGGCGAGGAAGGCACCGGCGGCGATCTTTGGCAGCGCCCAGACCTCGAGCGCGATCGCCTGGCCGGTCGCGGCGTGGCGGACCATCCCGGGGCGGGCGGGCGGACCGCCGGCAAGCGCGTAGAGGCCGTATTCGGGCGCCGTTTGGGTCGCGCGCAGGAAGCGGCCGCCGAGATCGGTGAGCTGATGATTGAGCGGCAGGCCGGACATGTTCGCGCCGCAGACGGCGATGGCGATCTCGTCGCCGGTCGGCCGCTCGGCGTCCGGAAGCGAAGCGTCCGGACGGGACCAGCCCGTCGCGCCCAACGGGCCGGTCTCGAGACCGGCGGCGATCGCCGCGCAGAGCGCGTCGCGCCCCTTGGCGGCGAGCAGCGTCACGCCGCCGGGACGGCCGTCGGCGCGCGGGCCGGTCGGCACGGCGATGCCGCAGAGATCGAGCAGGTTGGCGAAATTCGTGTAGGTGCCGAGGCGCGAGTTCGGGCCGATCGGATCGGCCGCGATCTCGTCGAGCGTCACGAAGGCGGGGATCGACGGCACGCAGAGCGCGTCGATGCCGGCGAGAGCCTTGCGGCAGACGGCTGCGCGATCCTTCAACTGGTAGAAGCCGCGGAACGCATCGGCGGCCGTCAGCGCCAGGCCGGGCTCGAGGATGGCGCGGGTCGTCGGGTGCAGCGTCTCGGGCTTTTCGGTCAGCCGGTCGCCGACGGCCGCGACCCGCTCCGCCAGCCAGGCGCCCTCATAGAGCATGCGCGCCACGGCGAAGAAGGGTTCGAGGTCCATTTCGACGATGCCGGCGCCGCTCTTCGTGAGATCCGCGATCGTGGCGCCGAAGCTCGCGGCCTGGATGGCGTCACCGAATGTGACGAGGCTCGCCGCATCGGGTACGCCGATGCGAAGTGAAGGCGGCGGCGCGGCAAGGGCGGGAACGGCGATCGACCGCGAATAGGCATCCGCACCATCCGGCGCGGCGGCGGCC
>JAFKJZ010000685.1 GCA_017305815.1 Hyphomicrobiales bacterium | reverse complement strand
CGCGCTGAGCCCGAACGCGGAAACCCCGTCGATCGAGACGCTCTGCAAGGCCTGACGCCACCCGGCCGGGAGGAGCCATCCTCCCGGCATTCCCTCCCGTGCCGCTGCGAGACCACTAGACCGATCCAGGGACTCCTCGACTCGCTCCCCCAGCTCCTCAAGGGAGCGCAGATGTCGCTGCTGGTGACGCTCGCCGCCGCGCCGATCGCGCTGTGCCTTGCGATCGCGGCCGGCCTGGCGCGGCGCGCGCCGTCGCGGCTATTGCGCTGGATCGCGGTCGGCTATGTCGAGATCTTCCGCGGCACGTCGCTGGTCGTCCAGCTCTTCTATTTCTACTACGTGATGCCGCTGGTCGGGATCAGCCTGGAACCGGTGACAACCGGCATCCTGGTGCTCGCCCTCAACCACGGCGCCTATGGCTCGGAAGTCGTCCGCGCCGGCCTCGGCTCGGTGCCGAAGGGGCAGCACGAAGCCTGCCTGGTGCTCGGCATGTCGGCGCCGCTCGCCATGCGCCGCATCATCTTCCCGCAGGCCTTCGTCGCGATGCTGCCGCCCTTCGGCAACCTCCTGATCGAACTCCTGAAATCGACCTCGCTGCTGTCGCTGATCACCATCTTCGACCTCTCCTTCGCCGGCAACGCTCTGTTCCAGACGACGGGCCGGACCATCGAGGTCTATGGCCTCGTCCTCGTCCTCTACTTCGTCATGGCGACCGGCCTGACCCTCGTCATGCGCCGGATCGAGGCCTGGTTCGGCGCCGGCCGCGAGAAGGAGTTCCGGGCATGATCTTCGATCTCTCCTACATGCTGCAGATCACCCCGCTGCTTCTGAAGGGCGCGGTGGTGACGCTGCAGGCGACCGTGCTCGGCACGCTGCTCGCCGCCATCCTCGGCCTCGGTCTCGCCATCCTGAACCGCTCGCGCTTCCGCCTGGTGCGGCACGTCACCACCGCGGTGATGATGTTCGTCCGCAACACGCCGCTGCTGATCCAGCTGTTCTTCCTGTTCTACGTGCTGCCGCAATACGGCATCGCGCTGCCGGCCTTCGTCACCGGCACCATCGCGCTCGGCATCCATTATTCGACCTACATGGCCGAGGTGTACCGCGCCGGCATCGCGGCGGTGCCGCGCGGCCAGTGGGAAGCCGCCTACGCCCTCAACATGACCCGCCGGCAGATGTGGCTGCGCGTCGTCCTTCCGCAGGCGATCCCGCCGATCATCCCGGCGCTCGGCAACTACACCGTGTCGATGCTGAAGGAGACGCCGCTGCTCGCCACCGTCGGCATCCTCGAACTGCTGGGCATGGCCCTCTTCGAGGCCGCCCGCACCTATCGCTACTACGAGCCGCTGACCCTGGTCGGGATCATCTTCCTGATCTTCAGCCTGATCTCGGCGGTCCTCATCCGAATGCTGGAGAAGCGCTTTGCAACCCGATAACCCCTCGCCCTCCGTCCCGGCGCTCCGGCTTCGCGGCGTCAGCAAGCGCTTCGGCGAACTGACCGTGCTCGACAATCTCGACCTCGACGTCGAGGCCGGCGAGCGCATCTCGATCATCGGCCGCAGCGGTTCCGGCAAGACGACGCTGCTTCGGGTGGTGATGACGCTGGAACAGGCCGATACCGGCATCATCGAGGTGTTCGGCCGCCCGCTCGGCTGGCGCTTGGAAGGCGGCCGGCGCGTCGCCATCGACGCGAAGGCCAACCGGGCCGTCCGCGCCGACATCGGCATGGTCTTCCAGCAGTTCAACCTGTTCCCGCACATGACGGCGATCGAGAACGTCATCGAGGCGCCGGTGCATGTGAAGGGCGAGGCCCGCGCCAGCGCCCGCGAGCGCGGCATGGCGCTGCTTCAGCAGGTCGGTCTCGCCGACAAGGCCGATCACTATCCGCGCCAGCTTTCCGGCGGCCAGCAGCAGCGCGTCGCCATCGCCCGGGCGCTCGCCATGCAGCCGCGCATCCTGCTGTTCGACGAGGTCACCTCGGCGCTCGATCCCGAGCGCGTCGACGAGGTGCTCGACGTCATCGGCGCGCTCGCCGAGAGCAACGAGATCACCATGCTGATCGTCACGCACGAGATGCGCTTCGCCCGCGATGTCGCGACGCGGACGATCTTCATGGAGAACGGCCTGG
>JAFKJZ010000684.1 GCA_017305815.1 Hyphomicrobiales bacterium | reverse complement strand
ATGTCCGGATACTTTTCCGCCATCGTCTTGCGGAACGAGTCCGACATGACGTTCTCGGTGTCGTTGGACGAGCCCTGCGTCAGCGCGATGACGCCCTTGCCGCCGAGCTTCTCGCCCATCGAGAGCGCCGCCGCCTTGCCGGCCGACGGGATGTCCTCGCCGGTCGCGGCCTTCAGGCCGGGAACCGAGCCCTCCGGCGGCAGCACGTGCCAGGTGACGACCGGGAAGCCTTCCTTGCCGAGCTTGCCGATGAACGGATAGATCTCGGGGCCGGGGCCATAGACGGCGATGGCGTCGAACTTGGTGCGGGCCATGGCGGCCTCGGCGAGCGGGATCGAGCCCGGCACGTCGTAATTGGTCGCGCTCGGATTGCCGACGACCTCGCAGTTGTTGCCGAGCTCCTTGCACTTGTTCAAGAAGCCGGCCTGCATCAGGCGATGGACCGGGTGGTCGCGCATCGGCTGGACCCAGAGGATGTTCTTGCCGGCGGCGACGCCGGCATCGGTCATGACGAACAGGCCGCCCGTCATGGCGACGGTCGCAAGCAGCGCCGTCCTGGCAAGGCCGGTGATACGTGTCTTCATGGTAGTCCTCCCTCTGGTGTGCCGGCGTTGGTGCCGGCGTTTTGATCGATCGCGCCGCGCCCCGCCGCGTCCCGGCGGAGACGCGGCGGATCGGAACGCTCAGGATGCCTTGGTGGTGGTCTCGGCGGCCGCCGGCTGGGCGCTGGAGCCGGCGATGAAGTAGCGGCGGCGCAGGATGTCGAGGCCGACGGCGAGAACCATGATCACGCCGACGGCGATCTGCTGCCAGTTGGCGTTGACGCCGACGACGACGAGGCCGCTGGTGACGACCTGCAGCAGCAGCACGCCGAGCAGGCCGCCCGCCATCGTGCCGGCGCCGCCGAACAGGCTGACGCCGCCGACGACGACGCCGGCGATGACGTTCAGTTCCCAGCCGCTGCCGATCGAGGTGGTGCCCGAGGCGAGGTCGGCCATGACGAACATGCCGGCGATGGCGGCGAGCGCGCCGACGGTCATGAAGGCGCCGATCTTGTAGTGCGCCGTGTCGATGCCGACGAGGCGGGCGACTTCCGGGTTGCCGCCGGTCGCATACATGTTGCGGCCGAGCACGGTCCGGCGCAGCACGAAATCGGCGGCGAGCGCCGCGAACACGAAGAAGACGAAGCTCCAGCCGAGGCCGAACACGAAATCGGCATAGCCGATGTCGGTGATCACGGGCGGCAGCGGATAGACCGGATAGCCGTTGGTGACGACCTGGATCAGGCCCTGGCCGATGAACAGCATGCCGAGCGTCTGGATGAAGGCCGGGATCTTCAGCTTGACGACGACGAGCCCGTTGATCAGGCCGACACCGGCTCCGACCAGCACGCCGCCGAGGAGCGCCAGCGGCACGGGCAGGGCCAGCGCGGTCATCAGCTTGGCGCTGCAGACGGCGGAAAGTCCGGCGACCGCGCCGACCGACAGGTCGAATTCGCCGCCGACAAGCAGGATCGTCTGGCCGATGGCGATGATGCCGATGAACGAGACGACGCGCAGGATGGCGCGGATGTTGCGCTCCGAAAGGAACGCCGGCTCCATGATGTAGAAAAAGGCGACCAGCACGATCAGCGCGAGCAGGACACCCACTTCGCCCACCGCGACAAACCGCGTCAGTCGATCGCGCAGCGCGCGGCCGGATCCCTCGAAGCCGGAATCCCGCTCAACGGTACGTTCCATGTTTTCCTCCCTTGCCACCGGGGCGTCCTCCTCGACGCGCACTCGGCGGAGCCGCTTCAGAACGTCGAAGCGGCCGGCTCACATAACATCATGCTATTATAATTTTATCAATGTCAGGATCGAGTGACCCCGGAAATATTCAGCGCCCTCTGTCCGGACGTCGCAAGGGCCGAGCCGTGCATGTCGCTCGAGGCCGGCGGATCGCGGCGGTTTCCCTGGGGCTGCTGGGCCCGCGCCGGTCGAATTCGCGATGTGGCCGGGCTGTGGATGGCGGGTGGCGATCGCGTATGCGCTCCCTCTCCCGCGAGCGGGAGAGGGCTGGGGTGAGGGCGCATGGCCGGAAGCACGATGCTGCAGGAACAGAGGCGGTCAGGTCAGGAAGCAAGACCCTCAC
>JAFKJZ010000683.1 GCA_017305815.1 Hyphomicrobiales bacterium | reverse complement strand
GCGGCGCCGGCGACGGGGCCGATCACGGCGCTTGCCAGCGTCAGGGCGATCAGGATCAGCATCGGGTTCAGGACCGGCATGCCGACCGTCGTCGCGGCGGTGATGGTGCTGACGCCGAAGATCAGCACGGGAATGGTGAAGGGCAGCACCAGGATGGCGACCAGCAGGCCGCCCCGGCGCAGCGCCGTGATCAAGGCGGCGCCGATCGCGCCGATGAAGATCAGCGCCGGCGTGCCGATCAGCAGCGTCAGAGTCACCAGGCCGATCGCCTGCGCTTCCATGCCGAGGATGAGGCCGAATACAGGCGCGCCCAGCACCAGCGGCAGGCCGGTCGCCAGCCAGTGGCCGATCGCCTTCGCCAGCACCACCAGCTCCAGCGGCAGCCCGGAGAGGATGAACTGGTCGAGGCTGCCGTCGTCGCGGTCGTCCTGGAACAGCCGGTCGAGCCCGAGCAGGGTGGCGAGCAGGGCGGCGATCCAGAGCATGGCCGGGCCGATGCGGGCGAGCAGCTTCATGTCGGGTCCGACGCCGAACGGCACGACGGCGACCACCGACAGGAAGAAGATCAGACCGATGAAGGCTCCGCCGCCGGCGCCGAGCGACAGGCGCACCGTCCGTCCGATCAGGCCGAAGAAGAAGCCGGTCATGCGGCACCGAGAGCGAGCGTCGCCGAGCTTGCGACGGGGAGGGGACGATGTGTCGCGGCCAGGGCCAGCCCGCCGCCGGCGAGATGCCCGGCCAGCAATTCCCCGAAGGTCGCCTCGGAGCGGGCATCGAGCGCGGAGGTCGGTTCGTCGAGCAGCCAGATCGGACGGCGCACGACGAGCAGGCGGGCGAGGCTGGCGCGCCGCCTTTGGCCCGCGGAAAGATAGCCGGCTGGCAGATCGTCGAGGTGATCGAGTTCCACCTGTTCGAGCGCTTCCCGCGCCGGAAGGCCCGGCTCGCCGGCGACGCGGGTCCACAGCGCCAGGTTGTCGCGCACGCTAAGCGCCGGCTTCAGCCCGTCCAAATGGCCGAAATAATGAGCATTTTCGCTGATGCCGGCGTCGCTTTCGCGAGCGGCATCGAAGCGGAGGCTGCCGGCCGCGAGCGGCAGCAGGCCGGCGACGGCGCGCAGGAGTGTTGATTTGCCGGCTCCGTTGGCGCCGGTGACGGCGAGCAGCTCGCCTGCGCCGATCATGAAGCTGATCTGCGCGAAAATGGTGCGCCCGCCACGACTTACGGCAAGATCCGTCGCGGATAACCGGTTAGCGGCGCGGTTCATGCGCGGATCCCACCGTGAGGTGACGCCGCGTCCGATTGCGTTTGAGCAGCTTTGAAAGATTCCAAGCGCGGCGACTTTCGTTGATCTGGCTTCTCCTTACGAAATTCATTATAAGGCCTGCAACCCGGCGCGCCGGTCGCGCCGCGGTCAGGACCTGCGTCACCACCCCAGGGATGGACCGCGTGCCGAGCGAAACTCCGCCGCCACCTTGGGTGCGCCTGACCGGGTCGGGCACGCTTCGTGCATCGACTTCGGCCATGCGTTTCCGCGACAGAAACGAGGACGATCCGTATCGTGAGCAACGAGCATCCCGACAGCTTTAAATCCCGCAAGATTCTCCAGGTCGGCGCGGAAAGCTATGTCTATTTCAGCCTGAAGGACGCGGAGCAGAACGGGCTTCCCGGCATCTCCAGCCTGCCTTTCTCGCTGAAGGTTCTGCTCGAGAACCTGCTCCGTAACGAAGACGGCCGCACCGTCACCAAGCAGGACATCATCGCCGTCAAGGACTGGCTGGTGTCGCGCGGCAAGGATGAGCGCGAGATCGCCTATCGCCCGGCTCGCGTGCTGATGCAGGACTTCACCGGCGTTCCGGCCGTGGTCGACCTCGCCGCCATGCGCGACGCGATGGTCAATCTCGGCGGCGACCCGAAGCGCATCAACCCGCTGGTGCCCGTCGATCTCGTCATCGACCATTCCGTCATCGTCAACTTCTTCGGCAACGCCCAGGCGTTCGGCAAGAACGTCGACGAGGAATACAAGCAGAACCAGGAGCGTTACCGCTTCCTGAAGTGGGGCCAGTCGGCCTTCGACAATTTCCGCGTCGTGCCGCCGGGCACCGGCATCTGCCACCAGGTCAATCTCGAATACCTGGC
>JAFKJZ010000682.1 GCA_017305815.1 Hyphomicrobiales bacterium | reverse complement strand
CCAGATCCTCGCTGAACCCCTCTTCCACGCGCTCTTGTGGTCGGCCGTCACGATCGGCTTCTACGCGCTCGCCAAGCGGATCTACAGACGCTGGCCGCGCTGGTGGCTGATGCCGCTGGCCGTCGCGCCTGTCCTCATCGCCATCGCCGTGCTCTCGCTTCACGCGAGCTACAGCGACTATATCCGCGGCACGAGGTGGCTCGTCGTGCTGCTCGGCCCGGTGACGGTTGCCTTCGCCGTGCCGATCTACGAGCAGCGCGCGATGATCCGCCGGCAGTGGCCCGTCCTGCTCGTCGGCATGCTCGCCGGCAGCCTGACCGCCATGGTTTCGAGCTGGGCGCTGGCGACGCTGGTCGGCCTCGACGGGGCGCTGCGTCTCAGCCTGCTGCCGCGCTCGATCAGCACGCCCTTCGCCATGGAAGTCTCCAGCGACATCGGCGGCATCCCCGATTTGACGGCCGTCTTCGTCGTCGTCACCGGCCTTGCCGGCGCCGTCATCGGCGACATGATCCTGGCGCGGATCCCGTTTGCCTCGGCCTTGGCGCGCGGCTCGCTCTTCGGGGTGGGAGCCCATGGCGCGGGAACCGCCCGCGCCCACCAGATCGGCGAGACCGAGGGTGCCGTCGCCGGACTCGTCATGGTGCTGGTTGGTCTCCTCAACCTGCTGGCGGCGCCCCTCGTCGCCTACCTGCTGAGATAGGGCCGCCCCCGCGACCCATTCCTCCCGTCCGCAAGTCGAATGCGGCAACATGAAAGGACCAAGGATATGTCAGTTAAAGGAAAGGTCATCCTCGTGACCGGTGCGAGCCAGGGCATCGGCCGTGGCATCGCCTTGCGGCTGGCGAAGGACGGGGCCAACCTCGCTTTGGTCGATCTCAAGGCCGAGAAGCTGGAGGCCGTCCGCAAGGAGGTCGAAGCGCTCGGCGTCAAGGCGACGACCGCGATCGCGGATGTCAGCAAGCGCGACGAGGTGTTCGCTGCCGTCGACCACGCCGAAAAGACGCTCGGCGGCTTCGACGTGATCGTCAACAATGCCGGCATCGCCCAGGTCAAGCCGCTCTCGGAGGTGGAACCAGCCGATCTCGAGCGCATCTTCCGCATCAATGTCGACGGCGTGCTCTGGGGCATCCAGGCGGCCGCCAGGACGTTTCAGGCGCGCAAGCAGAAGGGCAAGATCATCAACGCCTCTTCGATCGCCGGCCATGACGGCTTCGCCATGCTGGGCGTCTACTCCGCCACCAAATTCGCGGTGCGCGCTCTGACCCAGGCGGCGGCCAAGGAATATGCGAGCCAGGGCATTACCGTGAACGCCTACTGCCCGGGCATCGTCGGCACCGACATGTGGGTGGAGATCGACGAGCGCTTCTCCGAGATCACCGGCACGCCGAAAGGCGAGACCTACAAGAAATATGTCGAGGGCATCGCGCTCGGCCGCGCCCAGACGCCGGCCGACGTCGCCGCCCTGGTCGCCTTCCTCGCCAGCGACGATTCCGACTACATCACCGGCCAGGCGATCCTGACGGACGGCGGCATCGTCTATCGCTGACGCCCATCGCGGCGGCGCCGTCGGCCGGTTGCTTTCGACGGCGCCACCGTGTTCGCTGCGGGAGGGACGAAGGAAAGAAGGGATAGCGACATGCCGACGAAGACGATCGCAGACTTCCTCGCCGAGACCCTCGCCGAGATCGGCGTCGAGCGCATCTGGGGCGAGACCGGCGACAGCCTGAACGGCCTCAACGACAGCCTCCGCCGTCTCGGCGGCATCCGCTGGATGCATACGCGCCATGAGGAGACCGCCGCCTTCGCCGCCGGCGGCGAGGCCGCCGTCACCGGGAAGCTCGCCGTCTGCGCCGGCAGCTGCGGCCCCGGCAATCTCCATCTCATCAACGGGCTCTACGACTGCCATCGCAACCATGTGCCCGTGCTCGCCATCGCGGCGCACATCCCCTCCTCGGAGATTGGCCTCGGCTATTTCCAGGAGACGCATCCGCAGGAGCTCTTCCGCGAGTGCAGCCACTATGTCGAGCTCGTCTCCAGTGCCGAGCAGTTTCCCCGCGTGCTCGAGACCGCGATCCGCACGGCGATCGGCAAACGCGGCGTCTCCGTCCTCGTGATTCCGGGCGACGTCGCGCTGAAGCCGA
>JAFKJZ010000681.1 GCA_017305815.1 Hyphomicrobiales bacterium | reverse complement strand
GCATGGAGATCTTCTCGCTGCGCGGCAAGACGATGATGCCGCAGCTCGGCATCGATGCCGGCCTCGACAAGGCGCTGGAGCTGGTGGCGGCGAAGCCCGGCAAGCCGGTGGTGATCGCCGACACCTGGGACAATCCGGGCGGCGGCGTCGCCGGCGACGGCACGCTGATCCTGCATCGCATTCTCGAGCGCGGCATCGACAACATCGCCGTCGCGACAATCTGGGATCCGCTCGCCGTCACCTTCTGCCTGGCGGCAGGCGAGGGCGCGCAGATCCAGCTTCGCTTCGGCGGCAAGGCGGGCCCGGACGGCGGCGCGCCGGTCGATGCCATGGTCGAGGTGATCCGCGCGGTTCCGGAAAGCTGGCAGAGCTTCGGCGCCAGCCGCGTGACGCTCGGGCCGACAGCCTGGGTGCGTCTTCTCGGCACGGAGATCGACGTGATCCTCAACACCAACCGCACGCAGACCTTCGAGCCGGACGTTTATTCCAATCTAGGCCTCGACCCGCTGAAGAAGGACATGCTGCTGGTCAAGTCGACCAACCATTTCCACGCCGGCTTTCTGCCGATCGCGGCGGAAATCCTCTATATCGACGCCGGCGCGCCCTATCCTTCGAACCCGCGCGTCACCGACTATCGCAAGCTGAACCGGCCGATCTGGCCGCGTGTGGAGAACCCGCACGGCTGATGCGCGAACGGGGAGCGGCGCGATTGTCGCGCCGCATTCCGCTTGTGCTCGCCGGCCGAAAGCGCGATGACTCGGAGGTTCGATGTGTCGCCGGCTGGCATCACGTCGCCTTTCGTCCTCTCCTGCGCCGTCGGCCGGCATGACCTCCGCCCCATCCCAGACCTCGACCCATAGATCGACATGGATCGCCCTGCTCGTCGCGGGAGCGTTCTTCATGGAGAACCTCGACGGCACGGTCATCGCGACCTCGCTGCCGCAGATGGCGCATTCCTTCGGCGTCGCCCCGGTCGACCTCAACATCGGCATGTCGGTCTACATGCTGACGCTGGCGATCTTCATCCCGGCGAGCGGCTGGATGGCGGACCGGTTCGGCGCCCGCACGGTGTTCGCCTCGGCAGTCGCCGTGTTCACGCTCGCCTCGGTCTTCTGCGCCTTGAGCGACAGCGTCCTCACCTTCGTGCTGGCGCGCACGCTGCAGGGCGTCGGCGGCGCGATGATGGTGCCGGTCGGTCGCCTGGTCGTGCTGCGCAACACCTCGAAGAGCGACTTGATGCGGGCGATCGCGGTCCTGACCTGGCCGGCGCTGTCGGCGCCGATCCTCGGCCCGCCGCTCGGCGGCTTCATCACCACCTACGCGTCCTGGCACTGGATCTTCATCCTGAACGTGCCGATCGGCATCGTCGCACTGGCGCTCTCCTTCTGGCTCATTCCGAACGAGCGCGGCGACGCCCGCCAGGGCTTCGACTGGATCGGCTTCCTTTTGACCAGCGTCGCCTGCGCCGGGCTGATGTACGGGCTCGACCTGGTCGGCCAGAGCCATGTCGACTGGGTCGTCGGCGCCGGCATTCTCGTCGCGAGCGCGCTGTTCTTCTGGATCGCGCTGCGCCATTCCGGCCGCCACCCGCATCCCCTGCCGGACCTCTACGGCCTGACGATCCAGACCTTCGCCGTCACCATGAAGGGCGGCTCGCTGTTCCGCACAGCGGTTAGCGCCGTGCCGTTCCTGCTGCCGCTTATGTTCCAGCTCGGCTTCGGCCTCGATCCGTTCCAGGCCGGCCTCTATGTGCTGGCGCTGTTCGCCGGCAACCTCGCCATGAAGCCCTTCACGGGCCTGGTGCTGCGGACATTCGGCTTCCGCAACACGCTGATCGGCAACGGCCTGTTCTTCGTCGCGACCCTGCTCGGCTGCGCGCTGCTGACGCCGGCAACGCCGTGGCCGGTGATCATGGTGGTGCTGTTCTTCAGCGGCGCGGCGCGTTCGATGCAGTTCACCGCCATCGGCACCATGGCCTTCGTCGACGTGCCGCAGGATCGGATGAGCGGCGCCAACATGCTGTTCAGCCTGGTGCAGCAGATCACCTTCGGCCTCGGCATCGCGCTCGGCGCCATCGCCCTGCGCCTGTCCGATGCCTGGCTGACGCCCGACATCGAGGGGCTGACGCTGCGGGATTTCCACGTGGCC
>JAFKJZ010000680.1 GCA_017305815.1 Hyphomicrobiales bacterium | reverse complement strand
GGAGATCAAATTGGATCGCAAAGAGATCCAGAAGCTCGAGAGCTTCTTCCAGCGCCGCTTTAACATGAAGGGCATCACCGTCCGTCCGCGCCCCCGCAAGGACGACACGGCCGAGGTCTATTTCGGCGACGAGTTCGTCGGCGTCCTGTTCCGGGACGATGAGGAGGGCGAACTCTCCTACAACTTCACGATGGCGATTCTCGACATCGATCTCGAGGAAGCTTGAGACGTCGCGCCGTCGTTTGACGGAATGAGGTTCCATGATTGGCGTCGTCGCTTCGAAGGCGCGCCGATCGTGGACACCGCCCGAGGCGGCGCTCCTTGCGCCGCTTTCCGCCGCATCCCGGCGCCGTGCGCCTTCGATCGGCGTCCTGCACCGGAACCCGCCATGCCCCTGCACGCCCTCGACGGCCTCTGGCCGGAAGTCCCCGCCGCCGATCGCTACTGGGTCGCGCCGGATGCGCGCGTGATCGGCAAGGTGACACTCGGCGACGAGGTCGGCATCTGGTTCGGCGCCGTGCTGCGCGGCGACAATGAGCGCATCACCATCGGTGCGCGCAGCAATGTCCAGGAACATTGCGTCCTTCACACCGACATGGGTTTTCCGCTTGTGATCGGCGAGGGCTGCACGATCGGCCACCGCGCCATTCTGCATGGCTGCACGATCGGCGAGAACAGCCTGGTCGGCATGGGCGCCACGGTCATGAACGGCGCGAAGATCGGCGCCAATTGCGTCATCGGCGCCGGCGCGCTGGTTCCGAAAGGCAAGGAGATCCCCGATGGCTCGCTCGTCGTCGGCATGCCGGCCAAGGTGATCCGCGCGCTGGACGAAACGACTTTTGCCCGGCTGCGCGAGGGCGCGGCCCACTATGTCGCCAATTGGCGGCGCTATGCGGCTGGCTTCGAATAGGCTTTTCCCGCGCGCATTCGCAGACAACAAAAAGCCCGCCGGAATGGCGGGCTCTTTGTTTGCCGGGGGGCGAGGCTCAGCGGCATTCCTGTCCCGGCTGCAGGGGCTTGTGCACCTGCTGGCTGAGGACGAACGGGTCGCTGACATTGACGTTGCCGGCCGGCCTGTAGCGGCAGACCCACTGGGTGCCCTGGTGGCCGTCGATCTCGCAGGTTGCGCGGCCGCAGCCCAGGAAGCCCGTATCCTTCCAAACCACCTGGGTGAAGTGGCCGTTCACTCGCTGGCAGTTCTGGGTGAAGCCGCCGACGAAGACCGGGTTGTTGAAATCATAATTGGCGATTTCGCAGTACCAGCTCTGTTCGAACGCATCGCGATCGGAGAGCGCCGGCAGCACCGGGGTGCCGTTCTGGTCGAAATAATAGGCATTGGCCAGGTTCTCGCCGGTGTTGGGCGCGATGTTCTTGTCATGTGAGCCGACGATGCACTGGCTCGCATAGACCTGCGCCGATTTGGCGAGGGATTCGCACCATTTGAGCTTGGGGGCACAATGCTCTGCCCGCCGCTCATTGTGCGCGTTGAGCATGTCGCTCCATTCGGTCGGCACTTCGTCGCCCGATTCCGGGCAATCGACCACGACCACCTCCGGCGGCGGCTTGACGGTGATCTGCTCGAAGCTGTCGCAGATCAGCCCGAGCGCGTTTACATGCCGGCCGTGGCGGATGCGGATCCCGACGACGGCCTCGCCGGCCGGGCAGGATTGGACGATGTTGGGGAACACGGGCGCATTGTTGCCCAGGTCGAGATTGTGCCGGTCGGCGCTGATGGTGGAGACGCAGTTGAAGATCATCAGCCGGACCTGACGGTCGCCCGGCGTCATCAGCATGCCGACGCCGTGGATGATGAAGCCGGGCAGGCAGGTTCCGCTTGATGGGCCGCCGCCATTGCCGCCGCGGGGCGGCAGCACGTCCTTGGCGAGGCCGGTCGCCCCGGTCGCCGGGTCGACCGGGGCGCAGGTGAGCGCCATCTGGTCGAGCCAGGATCCGGAGCGGATCTTCGCCCCGACCAGGTAGTAGCCGGAGGGGCACATGTGGGTGTCATCATGGTCGCCGACGCCGCCGAAGGGCGGGAATTTCGTTAGGGCGTTCGCCGCGGTCATGGGGACCAGGATCCCGATGATCGCGATCAGGCAGAGCGTCGCGAGGACGCCTGCGGTCCATCTGGAGCGAGCGTTCGACATAAA
>JAFKJZ010000491.1 GCA_017305815.1 Hyphomicrobiales bacterium | reverse complement strand
GCGGTTCTCGTTTCGGGATTGCATCGCCGATGCGGTTGCTCGTCGTCGCCGACCTTCACTATGCCCTGCCGCAATATGACTGGCTGGTAGATGTCGCCGGCCGCTTCGACATGGTCATCGTCGCCGGCGACCATCTCGACACGAGCTCGCTGGTCGATCTGCGCGCGCAGAGCATCGTCATCCAGAAATACATCGACCGCCTTCGGCAGAAGGCCATCGTCCTCGTCTGCTCCGGCAATCACGATCTCGATTCACGCAATGAATCCGGCGAAAAGATCACCCGCTGGATCCTCCAGCCCCAGGCGAAGGGCGTCCTGTCGGACGGCGATTCTTTCGTCCGGGACGACATGCTCTTCACCATCTGCCCGTGGTGGGATGGCCCGATCGTGCGCGATGCCATCGCCCGTCAGCTCGCCGAGGCCTCGGCCAGACGCCTTTCGCGCTGGATCTGGGTCCATCATGCGCCGCCGCGGACGACGCCCATCAGCTGGGACGGCAAGCGCTTTCATGGCGACACCGAGCTGGAGCAGTGGATCGGCGACTACAGCCCCGACTTCGTCTTTTCGGGCCACGTCCATCAGGCGCCGTTCGCCGCCGGCGGCTCCTGGGTCGACCGGATCGGCTCGACCTGGGTGTTCAACGCCGGACGGCAGTTCGGAGCGCCGCCAAGCTGCGTCGTCGTCGACACGGAGAGCCGGCAGGCTTTCTGGCTCTCGGCCGCCGGCAACGAGACGGTGGCGCTCGACCAGCCCCTGATCCGCCCGGTCCCGAAACTGACCGGGCTGCCGGACTGGCTGTAGCCGCTATTCCGTCGCGTTGCGCTGACGGTCGGAGCCGGGCGAGAACAGGCCCTGCTGGTGGACCAGGCTCTCGAGGACTTCGTCGACCATGGCGAAATGGTTCTCGTGATCCTGATATTGCCGCTTGATGTCGACCAGATAGGTGGTCGCCGCCTGGAGGCGCTGCGCCAGGATCCTGGCGACGCCGAAGGCGATCTCGGGATGCGATTGGATGATGTCGCGGGATCCCTCGAACACATAGGCCCGCGTCGGCGTCAGGGTTCGCGCGGTGGCGGAGTGCGGCGCGTCGAGGAGGGCCGACATCTCCCCGAATACCGAGCCCGGTTCGCTGGATACGACGATCGTGGTTTCGCCCCGCGCCACCTCGATCACGCCTTCGATCAGCACGTAGAGGAGCCCCGACATCGCTCCTTCTTCCAACAGCACCGAGCCCGCCGCAAACTGCCGTTCCGTGGCGCCAATATCCGCGCAGGTCTGCAGGATCGATTTCAAGGCCGGCTCCCGATCTGTCCTGAAAAGAGCAGGCGATATCCTAAGCAGAGTTTCGCGGCTTGGCCAACGCGGCGCGGCCTCCGTGTCCGAGCGGCGGCCGCGACAGCGCGAGGCCCTCAGGGCGTCAGCTCGATCGCCTTCAGCTCCTTGCGCGCCGTGCCGAACGTGCCGAGTTGGTAGACCGACGCGCCGGTCGGCTGGAACGTGAAGGCCTCGAACGGCTCGGCCAGCATCTTCTTCAAATAGCTTTCCTTAGCCACGCCGATCGTCACATGCGGGTTGAAATGCTCGCCCGCCGCGTCGGTGACGAAGTCGTCGACATAGCGGATCAGCGATTCCTGGATGTCGCGTCCGCCCCTCCGGCTGAAGAACGCCGCCGGAGTTCCCGTCTTCACCGTGTAGGGCTGGATGGCGGCGATCAGTTCATCCTGCAGGCGGCGCAGGTCGTCGCTGGGCTCGACGACGATCCCCGCGAGGCCCATGGGCGGCGAGGGGATGTAGTAGTATTTGAACGCCTTCAGCGTCCACGCCGTCGGCTTTTCCTTGGCGAGGACCGTCCCCGCCGCCGCATAGACCTTGTCGAGCTCGTCGGTGCGGACGAACTGCTGCAGCAGCGTCACATGCGGGTGGTGCGTCGCGTCGAGCGCGAACCCCTTCGGGAAGGATTTGAGCAGCCGCGCATTGGCGTCCCTGGCGTGCTGGATCATGGTGGCGTCGGGTTCGAGCGCGATGTCGATCGCCGTCACGGAGCCGGATTTCGCCAGCGCTGCGGGCGGCGAACCTACAGCAAGGGCCAGCCCAAGACAGAGCGCCATGCCGGTCGCCAGCACGACCGCCATGCGCCGGTGCCGGCGCTGGG
>JAFKJZ010000490.1 GCA_017305815.1 Hyphomicrobiales bacterium | reverse complement strand
GCGCTGATCCTGACCGACATCGCCGGCCGCCTCGACGCGACAATCGTGCTCGACGCCTCGAACGGCGCCCAGCGCGTCGCCGTCGATGCGAAGGCGGAGGGCGTCGACGTCGCCGGGAACCGCGTCGACCGGGCCGACATCAATGCCCGCATCGTCGATCTCTCCGGCACGCCGGTGATCGACGGCAAGGCGGTTCTCGCCGGCGTCCGCGCCGGCGGCCAGGTCATCGAAAGCGCGACCGTGACGGCGAAGAGCGCCGGCACGGCCACCGACGTGACGCTCGACACGGCGCTGCTCGGTTCCAGCATCAATGCCAAGGCGCGGATCGCGCCGGCAGGCGGCGACACCAACATCCGCCTCGACGCGTTGAAGATCGCGCGCGCCGGCACCAATGTGACGCTGTCGGCGCCTGCCAACATCACCATCGCCAAGGACGGCGTCTCGATCGACAAGCTGGCGCTCGCGACCGGCGATGGCCGCGCCACGGTCAGCGGCAAGGCCGGCGAAACGCTCGACCTCAATGTCGACCTGCGCAACCTGCCGCTGTCGCTCGCTTCGCTGGCCGCGCCGACGCTCGACATGAAGGGGTCGCTGAGCGGCTCGGCGCGCGTCACCGGCAAGGCTTCCGCCCCCGCCGGCGACTATGATCTCAAGATCGCCAAGCTCACCAATGCCGACATCGCCAAGGCAGGCCTTGGCCCGTTCGACATTTCCGCGCGCGGAAGACTGGGCGGCGGCCGGGTCGGCGTCGAGGCGACGATCAACGCGCCCTCCGTCTCCGGCCTGACGATCAACGGCTCGGTGCCGATCGCCGGCGGCGACATGGACCTGAAGATCAAGGGCGCCATCGACCTCGCCATCGCCAATACGGCGCTTGCCACCTCGGGCGGCAATCTGCGCGGCAAGGCTGTGATCGACGCGGCGCTCGGCGGCCCGACCTCGGCGCCGCGCGCGTCGGGCAACGTGCGGGTCTCGGGCGCCAGCTACAATGACTCGTTGAACGGCATCTCGCTCTCCAACATCGAGGCGGTGCTGACCGGCTCGGACCGGGCCGTCAACGTCACCTCCTTCACGGCGCAGACCGTCCAGGGCGGGCGCATCGTCGGCAAGGGCAATATCGCGCTCGACCCGGCGCAGGGCTTCCCGGCCGCCATCGAGGTGACGCTGCAGAAGGCGACGCTGGTCAATAGCGACCTGATGCGACTGGTCTCCGACGGCAAGATCACCGTGCAGGGCCCGGTCGCGACACGGCCGAAGATCGTCGGCCAGATCAATGTCCGCAGCCTCGACATCAACATCGCCGATGTGCCGTCCGGCGGACTGGATCCGCTCTCTGTCCGCCATGTCAATGCCGGCAAGCAGACGGCGGCCCAGGGCGGCATCCGCGCCAAGGCGCAGGCTCGCGCTGCAGCAACGGCCAAGAAGAAGACGCAGCCTGCCAGCCCCTTCGTCGCCGATCTCGACCTGCGAGTCTCGGCCCCGAACGGCGTGTTCGTGCGCGGCATGGGCATGGACGCCGAATTCGGCGGCGACCTGACGCTTCGCGGCACGACGGCCGACATGGTGACGATGGGCGGCTTCACGCTGAAGCGCGGCCGCTTCAGCGTCGTCGGCCGCCAGCTCACCTTCACCGAGGGCACGATCACCTTCAACGGCAGCCTCGATCCGGAGCTGAACCTCAAGGCCGACACGTCCGGCGGCGACGTCACGGCGAGCATCGTCATCGGCGGCAATGCCTCGGCGCCCGAGGTGAGCTTCACCTCGACGCCGACCCTGCCGCAGGACGAGGTGATCGCCCGGCTGCTGTTCGGCCGCTCGATCAGCACGCTGACGGCCGGCCAGGCGTTGCAGGTGGCGCAAACCGTTGCGCAGTTCTCCGGCGGCGGCCCCGGCGTGGTCGATTCGATCCGTCGCTCGCTCGGCGTCGACACGTTGAGCATCGGTACGGATTCAACCGGCAAGGGCGGCCAGATCGGCGCCGGCAAGCGGCTGAACGACAAGATCTATGTCGGCGTCCAGCAGGGCACGACGCCGGATTCGAGCAAGGTCACCGTCGATGTCGACCTGACCCGCAACATCCGCATCCAGGGCGCGGCCGGCGCCGACGGCTCCAACGAACTCGGCATCGGCGCGCAGTGGGATTATTGAGGGG
>JAFKJZ010000489.1 GCA_017305815.1 Hyphomicrobiales bacterium | reverse complement strand
GTCGGTCTCGGCGACGGCGTCGAGATGATCGCCGAAGCGTACCCGGCAAGCATCGTCGGTGGCGTCGCGGCGCGAGAACCAGACCTTGACCCGCTCGGCCGGCACATCGATGCCGGCAACCAGTTCCCCGAACCAGAAGCGATGCGCATCCAGGAGGATGGCAGGGTCGAGCGTATCAGTCGTCATGGTTCTTTTTCCCCGTATGTCGCAGGTCGGTAAGGCCCCCACCCTCTGCACGGCTCGGTGCAGACATCAGAGCCAAGCCGGCTCCGGCAGTCCCCCTCCCGCCTGCGGAAGAGGTTGGGTGAGGGACTTCCCTCAGAAAGGCGTGCGGGCGCGGATAGCGGCGGCGAGCGTGCCCTCGTCGAGATAGTCGAGCTCACCGCCGACAGGAACGCCATGCGCGAGGCGCGAGACGCGGACCGGCGTGCCGGTCAGACGGTCGGTGATGACATGCGCCGTGGTCTGGCCATCGACGGTCGCGTTGACGGCCAGGATCACCTCCGCCACCTCGCCGGTCGAACAGCGGCTCACCAATGATTCGATGTTCAAATCTTCCGGACCCACGCCGTCGAGTGGCGACAGCGTGCCGCCCAGCACGTGGTAGCGCGCCTTGATGGCACCGGCCCGTTCCAGCGCCCAGAGATCCGAGACGTCCTCGACGACGACGATCGTCTTCGTGTCGCGCGCCGGATCGCTGCAGATCGTGCAGGGATCGGAGGTGTCGATGTTGCCGCAGGTCGAGCAGGTCAGGATCCGCTCGGCCGCCACCGTCATGGCGCCGGCCAGCGGCACCAGCAGCTGGTCCTTCTTCTTGACCAGCGCCAGCGCCGCGCGCCGGGCCGAGCGCGGGCCCAGGCCGGGCAGCCGCGCGAGCAACTGGATCAGGCGTTCGATCTCGGGGCCGGCGGTGCTGCGCGACATTCTTATTCCAGGGCTGCGGCGGGTCGGAGCGGATGCCTCGGCACCCGCCCCTCAGAAGACTAGAACGGCAGCTTGAGGCCGGCCGGCAGACCGAGGCCGCCGGTCAGCGCTTCCATCTTCTCGGCCATGGTGCGCTCCGCCTTGGCGCGCGCATCGGCATGGGCCGCGGTGATCAGGTCCTCGAGGATTTCGACGTCTTCCGGCTTCAGCAGCGACGGATCGATCGAAAGCTTGCGCAGGTCGCCCTTGGCGGTCATCACAACCTTGACGAGGCCGGCGCCGGAAGAGCCTTCAACCTCGATATTGGCGACCTCGGCCTGCATGTCCTGCATCTTCGACTGCAGTTCCTTGGCCTTGCTCATCATGCCGAGAATGTCGCGCATGCGGGTTCTCCTGGTTCGATTGGAATTGATTGCGACGGATCAGTCGTCGTCGGGATCGGGCGCTTCGTCCGGATTGTCGACGGGAACGGCCGGCGACGGCAGGCCCTCGGGCTCCTCGGCGCCGCGGATCTGGATGTCGACGATCTTGGCGCCCGGGAAGCGGGAGAGCACCGCCGCGACCAGCGGATCGGCGGCGGCGTCCGAGCGCGCCTTGTCGCGGGCGAAGGCGCGCGCCTCAGCGATCGTCGGCTCGGTAGCGCCGCGCCCGAGTGCCACGACCCAGCGTTCGCCCGTCCAGTCGGAAAGCTTGCGGCCGAGATCCTGCGCGAGCGTGCGCGGCGCATCCTCGGTCGGCTCGAACTCGAGCAGGCCGGGCTCGAACCGGATCGGCTTGACCTGCTGTTCGAGCGCGAGCTTCAGCGGGATGTCGCGCTTCAGACCGACATAAGCGACGAGGTCCTCGAAGCGCTGGAAGCGGATCGCCGGCTCTGCCTTGGCCTGGGGCACTCCAGCCGGCTGCGCCATCGACGCGGCGGCCGGCATGGCAGCCGTGTTGGTGATCGTGCGCATCTGGCCGATCGGCCCGCCATTCGAACCGCCCGAAGCCTGCGGCGCGGAAGCCGGCTGGTAGGAAACCTGCGGAGTCGCGCCGCCAGCCGAAGAAGCGGCGCCGAACTGGCCGCTCTTCAGCAGGCGCAGCGCCTCGTCCGGCGTCGGCAGGTCGGCGGTGTGGGCGATGCGGATCAGCACCATGTCGGCGGCGGCGAGCGGCCGGCTCGAGCTCGACACTTCCTCGATGCCTTTCAGCAGCATCTGCCAGGCGCGCGCCAGAACGCGGAGCGAAACGGT
>JAFKJZ010000162.1 GCA_017305815.1 Hyphomicrobiales bacterium | reverse complement strand
TTCGGCAGATTGACCTGGAAGCGACCGACGAAGCCGAGGCTGCGAGCGAAGTCCGCGACACTGTCGATGTCGACGGTCCCCTCGATCGCCGCGGTGCCCTTCAGAGAACCCGAGGCCGGCATCGGCGTCTGCTCCAGCCCCCACGGCACCTCCTTGGCGGCGCCGTGATTCATGCCCGCATGCACGTCGTCGGACAGGGGCACATTGTCCCATTTCTCGGCCGGGAATGTCGACCAGGCCTGGACGATCTTCTCGCCCCAGATACCGGCCCAGCTCAAGCCAGAGATCAGGAAGACGATCAGCATCAGCGACACCCAGAAGCCGACGACGCCATGCAGCGACTTCCAGAACGTCCGGCCTCGCGCCGAGAGACGCGGGACCAGCGCGTTCCGCCAGGAGGCGCCGCGCCGGGGCCAGTGCAGATAGACGCCGCTCGCCACCATCACGAGCCCGAGGCTGGCCGCGATCTCGATCAGCCGGTCGCCGAATGCGCCCAGCAGCAGCGTGCCGTGGATCTTGTTGGCCAGGTCATAGGCGCCGGCCCGCCACGGGAAGGTGTGCAGCACCTCGCCCGTATAGGGGTTCAGCGCGACGCCGGTGTTGCCGGCTTCGGTCGCCACCGAGAAGACGGCGACGCGATCGGCCGCGAGCGGCTCGACATACTGGATCGCGCGGCCGCCCGGTATGGCCGCTTCGGCGGCCATCTGCAGCGTGCTCGCGGACAGGGCCGCCCCGCTCGGCTGGACGGCCATGCGCTCGGCGCCGACGCCGGCCATCCACGAGATCCAGAGCATGACCAGGCCGGTCGTCGCCAGCATGATCAGGAACGGGATCACGTAGAGCCCGGCGTAGAAGTGCCAGCGCCAGGCGATGAAGTAGAACTTGTTGGCGGCAGGGGACTGCGCAGCCGCCAGCGCCGACCCGCCGGTGCGAACCGGGGGAATTGTCGTATCCGTCATGGTTCCCTCGATCTCAGGCGCCGGCGACCAGCCGCTTCAGCTTTTCCAGCATCGTGTCGCGCGCTTCGCCATAGGCGAGCGTGCCGATGAATTGCCCTTTTCCGTCCATGAGATAGACGGAAGCGGTGTGATCGATCGTGTAGTCTCCGCCCTCGACGGGGACGCGCTTGTAGTAGACGCGATAGGCCTTGGTGACGGTCTCGATCTCCGCCTCGGTGCCCGACAGGCCCTGGATGCGGCCGTCGAAGGCGGGGAGGTAGCTCGCCATCTCCTTCGGGCCGTCACGACCCCAATCGACCGAGACAAAGACGAAGTTCATCTTCTCGGCCTCGGGTCCGAGCTCCTTGATCAGCCCGGAGAGCTCGTAGAGCGTCGTCGGGCAGACCTCGGGACAGAAGGTGAAGCCGAAGAAGATGGCGGTCGGCTTGCCGAGGAAGTCGCGCTCGGTCACCGCCTTGCCGTCGCTTCGCGTCAGCGTGAAGGGGCCGCCAATGCTGGCGACCCCCGTGACGACCTGGCCGGCGGGCGTCGACTGCCGTGACTTCACCAGCGCGGTGAAGCCGACCAGCGTCAGGACGATGGCGAACGCACCGCCGACGAGGAGGCCTATGTGCCGCGGTCGCATCAGTTCGCCCCCCCGTGCGATGCACCGTGGTCCATCGCGCCGTGCTGCATCGCCGGGGAGCCGAGCGCGCCGGCAGCCAGTTCGACGTCGACCGCGCCGGCATGCTCGAAGCGGAGGGTGACCGGCACCTTTTCGCCCTCGCGGATCGGCGCCTTCAGGTCGATCAGCATCAGGTGGAAGCCACCCGGCTCGAGCTTGACCGTTTCGCCGGGCGGGATCGACAGGCCGTCGGCCAGTTCCCGCATCTTCATCACGCCATCGACCACTTCCATCTTGTGGACCTCGACGCGGCCGGAAGCGGACGACGAACCGCCGAGCAGGCGGTCGGCGGTCTGGCCGTGATTGATCAAGGTGAGATAGCCGCCGCCGACCCGGGCTGCCGGCGGCGTGGCCCGCGTCCAGGGATGGCCGATCTCGATGTCGCCGGCCTTGTATTCGTGGGCGAAGGCGGAAGGGGCGGCCAGCAGGATGGCGGCCGCGAGCAGACGCGAAAAGATTCGCATGATGATTCTCCAAATGCGCGAGAGCGGCCGGCGCGCGGGATGCGCGCCGAGCCGTGAAATCAGGCGTCAGATGGAGAGCGAGGGCGGTCCCCGGGCCTCGGGAACCAGGCGGGTTTCGGAAGGCGGGCCCCTTACCGTGCCGGCCGGGCGCCATTGCGTGGGCCGGGCATCGACCCGGAAGGCGAACACGACCGGAGAGGGAGCCAGTGACGGCCCGATGGCGCTTGCCGCCTGGCAGAGCGTCGAACAGCAGTCGCGCGCCAGCGCCTTGATCGGATCCTCTGCGTCCGCCCCGCCGAGCGGAGAGCAGATGATGAAGCGGGGCCCTGCCTCCGCCGCGGCCATTGCGGTCTGGGCGTAGGCCGAAATCAGCCCTTGCGAGAGCAGCAGATAGACGACGCCGACCGCCAGAAGGGCAGTCTTCAGCTCTTGCCAGATGAGCTTGCGCAACGCGTCCATGAATCGCTGATCGCATGAGGCGGGGTCTTTGTCACCGCGACAATTCTCCCCGTGATCGCCAGGCGGGCGGGAAAGCACCCCGCGGACCCTCGCCATTTCAGGTTGTGAGTATGAACTTTTTGACTCGACATCATACTCGCTTACCACCTAGCCTCGCATCCGGCAGAGAAAATCGCTTAGGGGTTGATGGATGCGCGGAATTCTGGTCGGGGCGCTGCTCGGGATCGCGGCGGCCATGGCGCCTGTTTCGGGCGCGGTCGCGGAGACGCTGAATTTCTCCTGGCCGTCCAATGTCGGGCCGCTCGATCCGCACGGCTATGCGCCGAGCCAGATGTTCGCGCAGGGCATGGTCTACGAATCGCTGGTGAAATACCGACCGGACGGCAGCGTCGTCCCCTGGCTCGCCGCCTCCTGGACCGCCTCCGAGGACGGCCGCACCTATGTTTTCAAGCTGCGCGACGACGTCACCTTCGCGAACGGCGAGCGGTTCGACGCGGCGGCGGTGGTCGCCAACCTCGAGACCGTCATGGCCAATCGCCGGAGTCATGACTGGCTGGAGCTCATCCACCAGCTCCGGTCGGTCGAGGCGCTGGACGACTTCACCGTCGAACTGAAGCTGAAGGACCCGTATTACCCGCTGCTGCAGGAACTGGCGCTCGTGCGCCCCGTGCGCTTCCTGGCGCCGTCGCAGCTCGCCGCCCCGGGCGGCATCAAGGCGCCGATCGGAACCGGCCCATGGAAACTCGCCAAAACGCGGCTCGGCGAATATGACGTGTTCGAGCGCAACGACCGCTACTGGGGCGAAAAGCCGGCCTACGACAGGGTCGTCGTCAAGGTCATCGCCGACAGCAACACGCGCGCCGTCGCGCTCGAGACAGGCGACATCGACCTGATTTACGGCGACGAGGGCCCGATCACGCCGGACACCTTCGCCCGCCTCAAGGCGCAGGGCTACCAAGCGGGGATCTCGCCGCCGCTCGGCACGCAGGCCATCGCGCTCAACACCAACAAGGCGCCGACCAGCGAGCTCGCCGTGCGCCAGGCGATCAACCACGCCATCGACAAGGACACGCTGATCGCAGCGATCTATCACGGCACCCAGACCCGCGCCGACACGCTGTTCGCGCCGACCGTCCCCTATGCCGATATCGGCTTGAAGCCCTACGGTTATGACGCGGCGCTGGCGGCGAGCCTGCTCGACAAGGCCGGCTGGACGCTCGCGCCGGGCGCCGCCTTCCGCGCCAGGGACGGGCAGACGCTGCGGGTCGACCTCGCCTATATCGGCACCGACGCGGTGATGAAGTCGGTGGCGGAGGTGTTGCAGGCCGATCTCGCCAAGGTCGGCATCGAGGCCAATCTGCTGGGCGAAGAGGCCAATTCGTTCTATGCCCGCCAGACGGACGGCAATTTCGGCATGATCTTCGGCAGCACCTGGGGCGCGCCCTATGATCCGCACGCCTTCGTCAGCGCGATGCGCGTGCCGGCGCACGCCGACTACCAGGCCCAGCTCGGCCTCCCCGACAAGGCGGAGATCGACGCCGAGATCGGCCAGGCGCTGACGAGCACCGACGCGACGAGGCGCCAGGCGCTCTATACCGACATCCTGACCCGGCTGCACGAGGAGGCGGTCTACCTGCCGCTGACCTATTCGACCGCCATGCTGGTCGCGCGCGGCAATGTCGGCAATCTCACCTTCGGCGCCACCTCGTTCGACTATCCCTTCGCCGACCTCAAGCCGAAGGACTGAGCGCCGCCATGGCCGGCTTCATCCTCCGCAGGTTGCTGCTGCTCGTCCCGATCCTGCTCGGCGTCTCGATTCTGATGTTCGTCATCCTGCGGATGGCGCCCGGCGATCCGGCCGTCGCCTATCTCAAGCTCTCGAACATCCCGCCGACGCCGGGCGCCGTCGCCGAAGCACGCCACACGCTTGGCCTCGACCGCTCGATCCCGGCCCAGTATCTCGCCTGGATCGGCAAGGCGCTCCAGGGCGACTTCGGCGTCTCGCACGTCACGCGGCGCCCCGTCCTCGACGACATCCTGCACTATCTGCCGGCGACGCTGCAGCTCGCCGGGCTGGCGCTGCTGTTCACGCTCACCGTCTCGGTGCCGCTCGGCATCTGGTCTGCGCGCTACAGGGACCGCTGGCCGGACCACCTCGTGCGCGGCTTCGCCTTCCTCGGCGTGTCGACGCCGAATTTCTGGCTCGGCTTCCTGCTGGTGCTGCTGTTCTCGCTGACGCTCAAATGGCTGCCGCCGATGGGCAAGGGCGGCTGGCAGCACATGATCATGCCGGTGCTCGCCGTCTCGTTCATGTCGCTCGCCATCAATGCCCGCCTGCTGCGCGCCAGCATGCTGGAGACGGCCAGCGCCCGGCACGTGCTCTATGCGCGGCTGCGCGGCCTCTCCGACCGGTGGGTGGAGCGCTCGCACATCCTGCGCAACGCCATGCTCCCCATCGTGACGGCGACCGGCATGCATGTCGGCGAGCTTCTCGGCGGCACGCTGGTGATCGAAAGCGTGTTCGGCTGGCCGGGCATCGGCCGCTATGCCGTGTCGGCGATCTACAGCCGCGACTTCCCCGTCATCCAGTGCTTCACCCTGTTCCTGGTGACGATCTTCGTCGTCTGCAACCTGCTGGTCGACATCCTCTATGCGTGGCTCGATCCGCGCATCCGCCTGAATGCAGAGGCCGCCCCGTGACCCTTGCCAGCCTCGACGAACACGCGCCCCGGCGCCCCGCCTGGCGCTTGCCGCTGCGCGACACCTGGCTGGTGCGGCTCGCCCTTGCCATCGTGGTCGTGCTCGCCATCGCCGCCGTCGCCGCGCCGTGGATCGCGCCCTACGACCCCAACGCAGTCGACCTGACCCAGCGCCTGCAGGGGCCGAGCCTGGCGCACTGGCTCGGCACCGACCATCTCGGCCGCGACGAACTCTCCCGCCTGATCTATGGAACGCGGATATCGCTCGGATCGGTCGCGCTCTGCATCGTGCTGATCATGACGCTCGCGATCGCCGTCGGCGGCGCGTCCGGCTATCTCGGCGGCCGGGTCGACCAGGCGGTGATGCGCTTCTGCGACATCTTCCTCGCCTTCCCGACCATCGTGCTCGCGCTGTTCCTGATCGGCATCCTCGGCACCGGCATGGTCAACGTCGTCATCGCCATCGCGCTGTCGCACTTCGCCTGGTACGCGCGCATGGTGCGCGGCCTCGTGCTTTCCTTCCGGCAGCGCGATTTCGTGCTCGCCTCGCGCGCCGCCGGGGCGGGCCGGGTACGGATCTTCATGGAGCACCTGCTCCCCGCCATCCTGGCGCAGATGATCGTGCTCGCCACGCTCGACATCGGCCACATGATGCTGCACGTCGCCGGCCTCTCCTTCCTGGGCCTCGGCGTGCAGCCGCCAACCGCCGAATGGGGCGTGATGATCGGCGACGCCCGCCAGTTCGTCTGGTCCAGTCCGATGCTGATCGTCTGGCCCGGCCTCGCGCTGCTCCTGAGCGTGATGGCCTTCAACATACTGGGCGACGCGGTGCGCGACCGGCTCGATCCGAGCCTGCATGGAGACCACCAGCATTGACCGAGACGCTCACCATCGAAGACCTGCGCATCGCGGCCAGGCATGGCGACCACGACCACGTCCTCGTCGACGGCGCCAGCCTGACGATCCGGCGCGGGCGCATCCTCGCCCTCGTCGGTGCCAGCGGGTGCGGCAAGTCAATGACCTGCGGCGGCGCGCAGGGCGTGCTGCCGCCCGGCGTCCGGGTCACCGCCGGCCGCGTGCTCCATGACGGCCGGCCCATCGCACCGGAAAAGCTGCGAGGCCACCTCGTGGCGACGATCCTGCAGAACCCGCGCTCGGCCTTCAATCCGGTCCTCACCATGGCGGATCACGCCAGGGAAACGCTGCGCGCGGTCGGCAAGCTCGATTCCGGCTGGCGTGGCCGGACGCTGGAGGCGTTCGCGACCGTCGGCCTCGAGGATGGCGACGCGGTACTACAGTTGCATCCGTTCGAGATGAGCGGCGGCATGCTGCAGCGGGCGATGATCGCGCTGGCGCTGCTTTCGGACGCGCCGTTCCTGTTCGCCGACGAGCCGACGACAGACCTCGACCTCATCGTCCAGGCGCGGATCCTCGACCTGCTCGACGACCTCGCCCGCCGCCGCAATCTCGGCGTCCTCATGATCACGCATGACATGGGCGTCGTGGCGCGGCTCGCCGACGAGGTGGCGGTGATGGAGAACGGCCGCATCATCGAGACGGCGCCGACCCGCGAGATCTTCGACAACCCGCAGCGCGCCGCGACCCGCGAACTGGTCGAAGCGCACATGGCGCTCTATCCGGAGGTCGCATGAGTCCCATCCTCTCCGCGCGCTCGGTGTCGAAGGTCTATTCCACCACGTCGCTGGTCGGGAAATCCGCGCCGAAGGCGGTGCTCCGCGACGTGTCGCTCGATGTAGCCGCCGGCGAGAGCATCGCGCTGCTCGGCCGCAGCGGATCCGGCAAGAGCACACTCGGCCGGCTGCTGCTCGGCTTCGAGCGGCCGGACGCCGGCAGCGTCGCCTTCGAAGGAAGCGATCTGCGCGGCCTCTCCGGCGAGGCATACCGGACCTACCGGCGCTCGGTGCAGATCGTGTTCCAGGATTCGATCGGGGCCACCAACCCGCGCCATACGGTCGGCCGCATCATCGCCGAGCCGTTGCGCCACCTGACGACGCTCGACGCGGACGCGCGCGACCGCAGGGTCCATTCGCTGCTGATGCAGGTCGGCCTCGCACCGGATGATGCCCGCAAGCTGCCGACGCAGATGAGCGGCGGCCAGCTGCAGCGCGTCTGCATCGCCCGCGCCATCGCGCCGGCGCCGAAACTGCTGGTGCTGGACGAAGCCGTCTCCAATCTCGACCTCGTGCTGCAGATGCAGATGATCGCGCTGCTGAGGGAACTGCAGTCGACCCTGAAGATGGCCGTGCTGTTCATCACGCACGACCTTCGCCTGGTGCGCCTCTTCTGCAGCCGCGTCATCGTGCTGGCGGAAGGGCGGATCCAGGAGGACGCCGCCGTCGGACGCGGGCTGGAACTGCGCTCGGCCGAGGGCCGGCTGCTGCAGGCCGCCATCCTGCCGGCGCGGCCGGTGCATCGATCGCTGGAACCGGCCTAGCCGACCGGCGCGCCGGTCAGCCCGCGCGCATGGTGGCGCGGCCGGCGGCCTTGGCGGCATAGAGGCCGCGGTCGGCGCGCGCCAGCCAGTCGGCCGCCGTCTCGCCGGAGGCGAGAGTCGCGAGGCCGATGCTGGTCGAGGCGGTGCCGCGCGTCGGATGCGGGATCGCCGCCGCCGCGAGATCGTCGAGCAGGCGCTGCGCCACGATCGCCGCGCCGGCCTGGTCGGTGCCGCTCAGGATGAGCGCGAATTCCTCGCCGCCGACGCGCGCGGCCAGGTCGTCGGAACGCCGGGCCGAGCCGGGCAGCATCTGGCCGAATCGCGCCAGCACGGCGTCGCCGCCGGCATGACCGAGCCCGTCATTGATCTGCTTGAAATGGTCGAGGTCGATCAGGAGCACCGAGGCGGGCTCGCCGGTGCGGCGGGCGCGCCGCCAGGTCCGCTCGAACTCGTCGTCGAACATGCGGCGGTTGGCGAGGCCGGTCAGCGCGTCGGTATGGCTCAGCTTGCGCAGCTCGGTGTTGCGCTTGGCGAGCAGCAGCTCGTGGCTGGAAATGGCGGCGAGATCGCGCAGGATGTCGGTGCTGAAGGCGGCAGGGGCGCCCGGCGCCTCGCGCAGGATGCAGAGCGTGCCGATGATGTGGCCCTGCTCGCCGCGCAGCGGCACGCCGGCATAGAAGCGCCAGGGTAGATTGCCGGCGATCGGATGTCCATCCAGCCGCGGCGACGTCCGCATGTCCTCGATCACCACGTCGTCGTCCGCCGCGATCACCAGCGTGCAGACGGCCTGGTCGCGGTCGATATGCTCATGCAGCGCGTCGCAACTGCGCGATTTCATCCATTGCTGGCTGGCGTCGATGAAGCTCAGGAACGCGACGTCGGCCGCGTAATAGCGCGACGCGATCCGGGTGATCCGGTCGAAGCGCTCATCCGGCGTCGTGTCGAGAATGTCGTAGCTCTGCAGTTCGGCGAGACGTTCGGCCTCGGATGCAGGCGGGGGAGGAGTTTGCCACATAAGCCATTGCAATTGCGAAACGATGCCCGGACAGGATCACTGGTATCGGCTGCAATGGAAAGACGCAATCCAAGGTGTCGTAAACATCGAGTAAGCGGGGCGCCGAAGACGCCCCGCCGATCGCGCGGGCTACTGGCCCGACTGGTTCTTCAGCGCCTCGTCGATCTGCGCCTTGACGGCCTCGAGATTGAACGAGGCCGGCGCTTGCATCGGCGGAAATTCCAGCGCCGTGCTCGCGAGCTCGGCAACGGCCTTCTGCACGAGAACGAAGCGCCAGAACTGGCGGGCGTAGAAGTCGTTCATGTAGCCGCCACCCATGTCGTTGATCGTCTCGCCCCGGATCGACGGCGTCCTCTCGAACGGGTCCTGCCGGATGTTGACGATCGTCGGCATGTCGGTCGTGACCTTCTCGCCCGGCCAGCCATAGGGCTGCTGGAAGAACTGGAACTTGAAGTCGTCGAAGCGCAGTGCGCCGAGCTTCGCGCCACCGAAATAGAACAGCTCATGCCGGGCCGACGGTCCCTTGCCCCGCAGCAGGTCGAGCTGGTTGTAGCCGTCCAGATGGTTCTTGTAGGTCTGGCCGTTGAGCTGGACGCCCTTCAGCAGCTGTTCCTTGATGTCGGGATTGCCGGCAGCCGCCGCGAGCGTCGGCAGCCAGTCGAGGCCGGAGAATATACCGTTCTCGATGCTGCCCGGCTTGACCTGCCCCGGCCAGCGGATGATCGCCGGCACGCGGAAGCCGCCTTCCCAGGTCGTGCCCTTGGTCGCCTTGAACGGCGTCATGCCGCCATCCGGCCAGGTGAACACCTCGGCGCCGTTGTCGGTCGTGAAGATGACGATGGTGTTGTTTTCCTCGCCGATGTCCTTCACGTGCTGCAACAGCGCGCCGATGCTGTCGTCCATCTGCGCCATGCCGGCTTCCTCGAGACCATAGTTCGAGGTCGGCGTCATCATCGCCTGATACTTGGGCGGGATGTACGTGAAGACGTGCATGCGCGTGGTGTTGTGCCAGACGAAGAACGGCTTGCCGTCCTTCTTGGCCTTGTCCATGAAGTCGCTGCTGGCCTTGACCAGCACGTCGTCGAACGTCTCCATGTTGTATTTGGCGTCGCGGCCCTTCTGCCAGTTCTGCCGCCCTTCCATGTTCGGGAACGGCGCCAGCGGACCCTCGTCGACGATACGCTGCTTGCCGACCTTGCCCCAGCGCGTCTCGACCGTGGTGTCGTCCGTCGCCGTGGCGTAGCTGTGGATCAGGTCGCGCGGGCCATATTTGTCGATCCAGTCCTGCGGGTAATCGTACCAGTAGGGATCGGACATGGCGTCCAGATGGTACAAGTAGCCAAAGAACTCGTCGAAGCCGTGCACGGTCGGCAGATACCTGTTCAGGTCGCCGAGGTGATTCTTGCCGAACTGCCCGGTCTCGTAGCCCTGCGCCTTGAGCACGGTGGCCAGCGTCACGGCCTGGTCCGGCATGCCGACATCTGCGCCGGCCTGGCCGACGGTGGTGAGGCCGGTGCGGATCGGCAGTTCGCCGGTGATGAAGTTGGCGCGGCCGGCGGTGCAACTCGCCTCGGCATAATAGTCGGTGAACATCATGCCTTCCGACGCCAGCCTGTCGAGGTTGGGCGTCTTGCCCGACATGATGCCGCGATGATAGGCGCCGATATTGAACCAGCCGACATCGTCACCCATGATCACCAGGATGTTGGGCTTTTCGGCGGGCGCCTGAGCCAACGCCGGGCCGGCGCTGCTCAGCGCCGACGCCACCATCATTCCAGCGGCGAGAAGACCAAAACCGGCGCGCCGACAATTCATGGCGGCCCGATCAGACATTGAATGCTGCAGGCTCATTATCCACTCCTCAAAATAAAGAAGTCTGACAAAGATCCAATTGCATTCGATCGGCGTGCCCGGCCGGGACCATACAATGGCGGCCTCTGCAACTTCCAATGACAAGCTCGCGAGATGATTCGCGCGCCGGCGGGAGGGATTTTCACGGGCCGATCCGGACCGGCGATCTCCCGATACTGGGAATGAGCGGGCATCCGCCGGGCGAAGACCAGCTCAGTGCCGCGAAGAAAGGGAAAACGGCGAGGCCTGGATCGTTTCGTCGTTTCACGGAAACGACGAAACGATCCAACTCTTTGTCCTGTCGCGGTTTCTTCACGAAAGCCGGTATCCACTTCGCTCGAAAGCGCTCTACCGCCGCCGCTTCCCCTGCTTGCGGCCGACGGCGAAGCGCCTCCGGAACGCGGCCCAGTCACGGCGAAGCGCCGCCTCCGCCTCGACGCGGCCGAAGGCCTCCTGGCCGAGCAGGACGCCGAGGGCGCGGTTGGCGGCGGGGGAGAGTTCCGCGTCGGCAAGCCGGCCCAGCAGCTCCGGCGACCGACGGGCATCGTTCTGCCGCCCGAGATCGTCCTGCAGCTGCAGAACACCGGCACGCTGGCCCTGCACGTCGCCGGCGAATTCCCCGACCTGGAACTCGAATGCTGGGCCGTGCGCCGCTGAGCGGCGTTCGCGGCACGGCCCGGCACCCTCGCCCCGGGCCGCGCTGAATCCCGGCGGGTACTGAACTCCTGCAGAGGAAAGATCCGGACAAGTGTCACCAACGCGGCTCCTGTACCCAGCGGCTTGTCTCCACAACAGCGCCAAACGCCCGTCACACAGGCGCCTGGCCGCCCCCTTGGCTCAAGGGGGTTTCAAAACAGCCAAGCCAAATTCTGCCTTGTTCAGACGATCTTGAAGCGACCATGTCCAACCCTTCGTTCAACGCCGGCAACAATCGCACCTTCGTGATGCCGAGCCCGGGCGGCGCCGCAGCGCCGCTGTCGGCGGCCGCGCAGCCCGTCTGGCAGTCGCACGAGCCGGAGATTCCGTCCGGCAACTCGCCGCTGATCGCACTGGCCAATCCGATCCTCAACCTCGTCTACCAGATCCGCACCCTCGTGCATAACGCGGATCCGGAACGGCTGAAGAACTATCTGGCCGACGAGATCCGCCGCTTCGACGCGAACGCGAAGGCACAGGGCATACCGGCCGAGCACATCGTCGCGGCGCGCTACTGCCTGTGCACCGTGCTCGACGAAGCCGCGGCGCAGACGCCCTGGGGCGGCTCGGGTGCCTGGTCGAAGAACTCGCTGCTGGTCACGTTCCACAACGAGACCTGGGGCGGCGAGAAGTTCTTCCAGCTGCTGGCCAAGCTCGCGCAGACGCCGGCGCAGTACATAGACGTTTTAGAGTTGATGTACTACTGCATCGCGCTCGGTTTCGAGGGCCGCTACCGCATCGTCTCCAACGGCCAGAGCCAGCTCGAGAACCTCAAGCGCCGCCTCGCCGACATCATCAAGACCGCGCGCGGCGTGCCGGATCGCGCGCTGTCGCTGCACTGGCAGGGACACGCGGCCGAGCTGCCGAAGATCTGGGGCATGATTCCGGTCTGGGTCTCGGCCGTCGTCGCCGTCGTGCTCGGCGTGGGCTTCTACATGCTGCTCGCGTTCTGGCTCGCGGCGCACTCGGACAAGAGCTTCATCGCGATCAGCGCGCTGAAGCTGCCGACACCGCCGCCGGTCGTGCGCGACGCGCCGCCGCCGCTGCGCTTTTCCAAGTTCCTCGAAAAGGAAATCCGCGAAGGCCTGGTCTCGGTCAAGGAGAATTCCGAGCAGAGCACCGTGACGATACGCGGCGACGGCCTGTTCGAATCCGGCAGCGCGACGATGCGACCGCAGTACCGCGACATCGTCGACCGCATCGCCGCAGCCGTCGCCGAGGTGAAGGGCCGCGTGCTCGTCAGCGGCCATACCGACGACCGGCCGATGCGCAGCGTGCGCTTCCCGTCGAACTGGGAGCTGTCGCAGGAGCGCGCGCGCGCGATCGCCGCGCAGCTCGACGCGACCGTGCGCTCGCCGGGACGCATCACCACCGAGGGCCGCGGCGAAGCCGACCCCATCGCCGACAACACGACGCCGGCCGGCCGCGCACAGAACCGCCGTGTCGAGATCACGGTGTTCGCCTCGCCGGTCGAGCTGAGCAAGGAGATCCGCTAGTGCTGCGCCGTCTGTTGTCGCTGATCTTCAACCGCCACGTGTTCATCGCGCTGGGCCTGCTCGCGCTCGCGCTGGCGATCTGGTTCCTCGGCCCGCTGTTCGCCTTTGCCAACTACCGGCCGCTGGAGCCGGTGCCGGTCCGCGTCTGGATCATCGTCGGCATCTTCGCATTCGTGCTGCTGCGCCTGCTGCTGCGCCTGTGGAAGAAGCAGCGCATGAACGCGCGGCTCATCGACGCCGTCATGGGCTTGCGCGAGGCCAAGCCGGCCACGCCGGACGATCCCTCGCGCGCGGCCATCGACGAGTTGCGCGGCAACTTCGAACGCGCGCTGACCCAGCTCAAGAAGACGCGCTTCGGCGGCCGCAAGGAAACCGGGCTGTTCGCCCAGTTCGGCCAGAAATACCTGTACCAGATTCCGTGGTACGTGTTCATCGGCGCGCCGGGCTCGGGCAAGACCACGGCCCTGCTCAACAGCGGCCTGCGCTTCCCGCTGGCCGAGGAAATGGGCAAGGAAAGCATCCGCGGCGTCGGCGGCACACGCAGCTGCGACTGGTGGTTCGCCGACGAGACCGTGCTGCTGGATACCGCCGGCCGCTACACGACGCAGGAAAGCGATGCCGCGGCCGACAAGGCCGAATGGGAAGGCTTCCTCAAGCTGCTCAAGCGCTTCCGCCCGCGCCAGCCGCTGAACGGTGCGATCCTGACGATCTCGGTCGCGGATCTGCTGACCTCCAACGAAGACGAGCGCGTGCGCCACG
>JAFKJZ010000161.1 GCA_017305815.1 Hyphomicrobiales bacterium | reverse complement strand
GGCCGACGAAATCGGCGAGCACCTGCGGCCGCAGCGTGCGGTCGAAATCCTCGCTCTGCATTTCCGGATCTATCAGGCGGCCGTCGCTCATCGTTCCTCCTGCGACAACAGCGGCCGCGCGAATGGTCGGCTCAGTCCGTAGCAGAGGAAGCCGGCAAGGACCACGCTGACGAAAGCCCGCGCCCCGATCGCCAGCTGAGCACCCAAGGGCGGCGGCGTGAAGATGAAGAGGTTCCGGGCGAAGAAAATTCCGATGACGATCCCGAAACCGGCCGAGAGACCGCCGATCCAGCGGCCAGAGGCGAGCCCGCGCGAATCGCGCCAGGCGACCAGAGCGCCGACGACCGCCGCCGGCAACGCGCCGAGCATGAAGACGAAGCGGGGCACGAAGAAGACATCCTCGGCGATCCAGTTGCCGAGACGGGCAAGCGTCAGCCCCGGATCCTGGCTCATCTGCTCGAAGGCCATGTCGAAAAGCATGAAGAGGAACGGTCCCAGCAGCATGAAGATCACGATGGTCGGCCAGCGCCGGGCGAGCGCCGCGCGGATCCCGGTCACGGCAGCCCCCTCCCCGCGACGGTCCGGATCATCGCGCCAGTTCCTTGAGGCCGAGGCGGATCAGCGTTTCGGTCGTCGCCGCCTCGCCGGCCGAACGCGCCGCCGCGGCCACCGCGGCGCTCGCCTGCAGCTGGGCATAGCCGAGATTGGTCAGCGCCGAGACGGCATCGGCCACCGCCTGCGGCGCGCGCTTGTCGTGCAGTTCTTCCTGCAGGGCGACGAAGGTCGGGTCGGCGGTCGAGAAGGCCGGCGCCTTGTCCTTGAGCTCGGCGATGACGCGAGCCGCCACCTTCGGCCCGACGCCCGGCGCGCGCGAGATCTGCGCCTTGTCCTGCAGGGCGATCGCGTTGGCGAGGTCGGCCGGCTTCAGGATGCCGAGAATGGCGAGCGCCACCTTTGAGCCGATGCCCTGCACGGTCATCAGCAGGCGGAACCACTCGCGCTCGACATCGGCGCCGAAGCCGAACAGCTTGATCATGTCCTCGCGCACATAGGTCTCGATGGCGAGTTGGGCCGCCTCGCCCGGCGCGGGCAGGCCCTGCAGGGTGCGGGTCGAGCAATGCACCAGATAGCCGACGCCGCCGACATCCAGGATCACCCAGTCATCGCCGAACGAATCGACGATCCCCTTGAGCTTGCCGATCATGCTTTCCCCAGCCTCCGAAAACGGCGACCCGTAAGGCGGCGAGCCCACCGGATCGGATCCTGCGTCGAGACGAACTACCCCGCCGCCCGCATCATACGGGCGAGCGAGACGCGGTGATGAGCGTGGCAGATGGCGATGCCGAGCGCATCCGCCGCGTCGTCCCCGTCAAATTCGGCCTTGGGCAGCAGCACCTTCACCATCATGCGGATCTGCTCCTTGCCGGCATGGCCGGCGCCGACGATCGTCTTCTTGACCGCGTTCGGCGAATATTCGGCGACCGAAAGACCGGCGAGCGCCGGCACCAGCAGCGCGATGCCGCGCGCATGGCCAAGCTTCAGCGTCGCGCCCGCGTCCTTGTTGACGAAGGTCTGCTCGACCGCCGCCTCGTCCGGCTTGAACTGCTGCATGACTTCCGTCAGGCCCGCATGCAGCGTCACCAGCCGGTGCGCCAGTTCGCCGTCGAGCTGTGCCTTGACCGTGCCGGAGGCGACGAAGGAAAGCGCATTGCCGCGGCTGTCGACAACACCCCAGCCGGTGCGGCGGAGCCCCGGGTCGATGCCGATGATGCGAATCGTATGTGTCATGCCAAAGGCCTAGCCGACCCTCGCCCGCTTGTGAAGAACATTCGGGGAACATCGGTAGCCGACGAGACACGCGGTCGCCCGGCGGAGGCGCCTAGAGCGGCTTGACGCCGTCCTTTTCCGCCTGCACGGCGCGGGCCGACAGATTGCCGTCGGCGCCCTTGACGACGAAGGCGGAGACGGCGGCGCCCGGCTTCAGCAGCGAGCGGTCACCCGGGACGATGGCAACGATGCGGGCGTCCGGCCCCACCTCGATGTCCTGCTCGCCGCCCTTGTAGGTCAGGCGCAGGGTCTGGCCCTTCGGGTCGGCGATCACGGTGGTGACGGTGGCGTTGGTCATCGAGCGGTTGACGCCCGACATCGGCCGCTGTCCCTCGCCCGTGCCGCGCATGCTCTCGGCGAAGATATGCACTTCCTGCGCGTGCAGCTTGCCGTCAGGCCCCTTCACGGCGGCGGAGCCGACGAAATCGCCGGCCTTGATGTCGCTGAGCTTGCGGTTCTGCAAGGCGGTGACGTTGACGGTGGGCGGAACGCGCACCGTCTCGGTCTGACCGTCGCCGGTCTTCATCGTCAGCATGTCGCCGGCGAAGCTCACGACCGTGCCACCGACGCGGTCGGGCATTGCCGCCTGCTGCGCCTGCGCGGCGAGGGAGCCGAAGATCAGAAGGAAGCCGGCGGTAACAGCGGGGAGAAGGCGCATGGGTCGCTCCGGGGCGGGACGGCCGACATGGCCATCGGAAGGAGCAACTAGGGCGCATCGGCGCGCTGTCGAGCGCGCTGCCGCAAAGGCGGCAACCGGCCCGCGCGTGGCGGGCCGGCCATATCGAAGGAGCCTCAGGCGGCGGTCAGCTTCTGCATGACTTCGTCGGAGACTTCGAAGTTGGTGTAGACGTTCTGGACGTCGTCATCGTCGTCGAGCGCGTCGATCAGCTTCATCACGCCGACGGCCTTCTCCTCGTCGACCGGCACGAGGTTCTGCGGCTTCCAGATCGCCTTGACGGACTCGGGTTCGCCGAGCGTCTCCTCGAGCGCCTTGGCGACATCGCCGAGGGTCTCGAAGGAGGTGATGATCTCGTGGCCATCCTCGTTGCTCTGCACGTCGTCGGCGCCTGCCTCGATCGCGGCGTCGAGCACCTTGTCGGCGGAGCCGGCTTCGGGCTTGTAGACGATCTGGCCGACGTGATCGAACATGAACGAGACGGCGCCGGTTTCGCCGAGCGCACCGCCGGAGCGGGTGAAGTAGGAGCGCACCGCGCTCGCCGTGCGGTTCTTGTTGTCGGTCAGCGCCTCGACGACGACGGCGATGCCACCGGGGCCGTAGCCCTCGTAGCGGATCTCGTCATAGTTCTCGCTGTCGGAGCCGGACGCCTTCTTGATGGCGCGGTCGACGTTATCCTTCGGCATGTTTTCCGCGCGCGCATTCTGGATGGCGAGGCGCAGGCGGGCGTTCATCTTGGGATCCGGCAGGCCGAGCTTCGCGGCGACGGTGATTTCGCGCGCCAGCTTGGCGAACAGCTTGGACCGCTTGGCGTCGGCCGCACCCTTGCGGTGCATGATGTTCTTGAATTGGGAATGTCCGGCCATCTGGGGCGTCCTATTGAAGCAAATGGGCGGCGCGGCGCCGCGCGATCGCCCCGCTTATAGGGGCAAGAAGGCTTGAAATAAAGTCGGCTCAGTGGCCGGCAGGCCAGCGTTCCGCTGCGATCTCGGCGGCCTTGCGCTGGCTCTCGGGCAGCTTCTCGACGAATTCGTCGAGCCATTCGTCCTTGGCGCCGCGCTTCTCGGCGATCAGGTGCCATTTCGCCGCCGCGACCGGATCGGGGTCGGCGCCCATGCCGCTGGCAAGGACCCGCGCATAGCGATTCTGGCCAATCGGATTGCCGGCCGCGGCGGCGCGCTGGAACCAGCCCGCCGCGGCGATGATATCCTTATGGGTGCCGATGCCGTTGAACAGGCGGATGCCATATTCGACCGCAGCGTCGAGATGGCCTGCCTTGGCCGCCTTGGCCATCCACATGGTCGCGATGCCGTCGTCGAGCAGCACGCCCTCGCCTTCCGCATAAAGCTGCGCCAGCGCGAACTCGGCGTCGATATTGCCCTGGCCGGCCGACTTGCTGAACAGCGAAGCCGCCTTTTCCGGATCGCGCGGCCGCGCCGTGCCGTCGAGATAGAGCAGGCCGAGATTGTAGAGCGCCTGCGGCTCGTTCCATTCGGCCGCTTGCTCGAAAGCGTCGGCGGCCTTGGCACGATCCTTCTTGACGCCGCGCCCGTCGAGATAGAGCAGGCCGAGCGCGAGCTGCGCATTGGGATCGCCGCCGAGCGCGCCCTGCTGATACCAGGCGGCGGCGGCCTTGTCGTTCTGCTTGACGCCAAGGCCCTCGCCATAGAGGCGGCCGACAAGCGTCGCGGAAATGGCGTCGCCGCGCTGCGCCCGGCTCATGGCGATCTGGAAGGCGGTGAGGTAGAGGCCGCGCTGGAACGCGCCGAACGCCAGGTCTCCCTCGCCCTCGTCGGTCAAAGCCCGGCCGGAGCGGATCAGGTCGTCGGCGCTCGGCATCAGGCCGGCGGCCGGCGGCGGCACGCCGAGCGTGCCGTCCGAATCGAGCACCGGCGCGACGCCGATCGATTTCTCGGCGGCTGCGTCCTTCGCCGGCGCCGCCTTGTCGGAGGCAGCCTGCTTGGCCGATTGCGTAGCCTTGGCCGGAACGGACACGGCCTTCTCGGCCTGGGCCGGCAGCGCAACAGCGACAAGAACGACGCCCAGGATCGCGGCTCTCATCGGGATTGCGCCTCTCCGCTTCATTCGGTCGCTTCGGCCTGGCGGGCGGCGATCAACGCGTTCGCCTCGGTGACGGCGGCGACGGGGCCGGCGGCATGGTTCCAGATCGCCGAGCGCAGCGCCACGAACTCGACATGCGCGTCGACGGCGGGCTCGACCGAGGCGAGGCTGCTGCCGCCCATGACGATCGCCGGTATCTCGAACACGGCCGACCACCAGGCCGCGAGATCGAACGCCTTGTCGAAGCTCTGCTCGCCGGTATCGCCGTCGAAACGGCCAAAGAAGATGTAGTCGCAGTCCGTCTCGGCGGCGAGCATCGCATCATGCCGGGTGGTGACGCCGCCGGCGCCGACGATATGGTCGGGCCGCAGGGCCGCGACAGCGTCCTTGAGATCGGCGAGCCCGGTATCGACATGCAGGCCGTCGGCGCGCGCGCGGCCGAACAGGCGGGTGTCGTTCGGCACGATGGCCGCGACGCCGTTTGCGTGCGCCACCGGCACAAGCGCCTCGGCAATGCGCTGCAGCTCGGCCGCGTTCGACGTCTCCGAGACGATGAACAGCGTCGCGACGTCGCCGGCCTTAAGCACCGCGTCCAGCATCGGCGCGAAGGCCTCGGGATCGAGGCCCGCGGGCGTGACGAGGCACAGGCGCGCAAACGGCTCTGGCGGAGGGGCTTTTTTCTTCTTGGCCATGATCGCTTTCAACAACGCATCCGAAAACGCCACAGCCTTATGGCGAAAGCGCGACGGCATTCAAGCCATCGCGCGGAACGTCAGGCGTATCAGCCGCGCGCGTTGGTGAGCGCGGCGAGCAGCCGGCCCTGGATCTTCTCGTTGCCGGCGCAGATCGTCCGGGTGTCGATCATGCGCTCGCCGCCCCAGAGATCCGTGCTCTTGCCGCCCGCCTCGCGCACGAACAGTGCGCCAGCCGCGATATCCCAGGGCTGCAGGCCTTCCTGCCAGAAGCCGTCGAGACGGCCGGCGGCGACGGAGGCAAGCTCGAACGCCGGCGAACCGCTGGCGCGCATGCCGGCCACTTCGATCATCACGCCCTGCATCTTGCGGATGGCGCCGGCATGGTCCGGCGTGCCGAGATGGGGAATGCCGGTCGCGACGACGGCGTCGGCGAGCGCGCTACGTCCGGCGACGCGCAGGCGGCGGTCGTTCAGGAACACGCCCGTGCCGCGCTCGGTGACGTAGAGGTCGTTGGTGACGGGATTGAACAGCACCGCCGCGACGATCTGCCCTTCCCGCTCCAGCGCCAGCGAGACGCCGAACACCGGGATGCCGTGCAGGAAGTTGGTCGCGCCGGCGAGCGGATCGACGATCCAGCGATGCGTCTCGTCAGTACCGGCAAGCGCGCCGCGATCCTTGGTCAGGAAGCCGTAGCCCGGACGCGCCTTGGTCAATTCGGCGATCAGCGCCTGGCCGGCCTTGCGGTCGGCGGCCATAACGAAATCGGCCGGGCCGCGCAGCGAAACCTGCAGGTTCTCGATCTCGCCGAAGTCGCGCGCGAGCGGACGGCCGGCCTTGGTGACCGCATTGACCATGACGTTGAGAAGGGCCGAGCGGGCCATGGGCGAAACTCCTGCAGCATCGTCCGGCGGTATCGAGGCGAACCCGCCCGGACGGAGCAAATCTGAAATGGGGGAAGCGTTTGCCTCTCCCATCACGGAATGACGACCGGCGTCAACCCCAGAAGGTCGGCAACCGCTCTTCAAGCACACCGCCGATCGCCAGCGGCGACACGGCGCGAGCCAGTCCGGTGGTGTCGTCGATCTCGACGGCGAGGCCGCACAGCGTGGCGGGACCGCCCGACGGCTGGAACCGCCCGGACGGCACCTTGGTCAGGAAACGGCGGACGGGCTCTTCCTTCTCCATGCCGAGCACGGAATCATAGTCGCCGCACATGCCAGCATCCGACTGGTAGGCGGTGCCGCCCGGCAGCACCCGGCAATCCGAGGTCGGCACATGGGTGTGCGTGCCGACGACAAGGGTGACACGGCCGTCGAGATGATGGCCGATCGCCTGCTTCTCGCTGGTCGCCTCGGCGTGGAAATCGATGACGATCGCGTCGGCCTGCTCGCCGAGCGGGCAGGCCGAGACCTCGCGGTCGATGACGGCGAAGGGATCGTCGAGCGCATCCATGTAGATCCGGCCCATCGCGTTGACGACAAGCACGCGCGCGCCGTTGCGGGCGACGAAAAGGTTGGCGCCGCGCCCGGGCGTACCGAGCGGATAATTGACGGGGCGGAGGAATTGCGGCTGCCGCTCGGCGAAGACAAGCGCCTCGCGCTGGTCGAAGGCGTGGTTGCCGGTGGTGATGACGTCGGCGCCGGCATCGAGGACGTCGCGCACGATTTCCTCGGTGATGCCGAAGCCGCCGGCGGCGTTCTCGCCATTGATGACGACGAAGTCGAGCTTGTAGCGGTCGATCAGGCCGGGCAGCCGCTCGATGACGGCGTTGCGCCCGGTCCGCCCCACGATATCACCCAGAAACAGCAGTCGCACACAAACCCCCTTGATCGGTCAGCCATGTTTCGGCGCAGCGATCAGTTCTTCCTCGGTCAGGATGAAGTCGAGGGGGATGTCGTGCGGCTCAAAGGGAACTTTGTCGACCTCCTGCACCGCGAAGGCAAGCCCAACCAGCAAAGGCCGCATCCCGGCGGCGACGAGACCGGCGACGGCGCGGTCGTAATGGCCCTTGCCATAGCCGATCCGATGGCCGCGCCGGTCGAAGGCGGCGAGCGGCAGGATGACGATGTCGGGAATGACGAAAGGCGCGGCGACGGAAGGGCCGACCGTGCCGAAACCGGCCGGCTCGAGCACGGCGCCGGGGTCCCAGCGACGGAACAGAAGCGTCTCCGCGTCGAGCAGGACCGGCAGCGCGATCGTCGCGCCGGCCTGCCGGGCCCGGTCGAGCAGCGGCCCGGGATCGGCCTCGCTGCGGATCGGCCAGTAGCCGGAGACGATCTTGCCCGGCTGGTCGAACAGCGGTCCGGCATGCTGGACGATCCGCTCGCGGGCGGCGGCGCGCGACGCCCCGTCGACGGCGTCGCGTCGGGCAAGGGCGGCGGCGCGAAGCTGGTTCTTGTTCGTCACGGCAATGGAAAAACTGGAAGGAAAGAAGGGTGGCGAGCCACGATGGGCCGATGGAGTGATCGATCCCGGGAACCTACAGCGTAGGTGGGCGCCGTATGTCCGGAACCAGGGCTCCGGTCAGGGACAGCTCCCTTTTGGATCGATAAGGCCCCGGGGAATTGTGAGCTCCTGTCGCACCGCGCAGCCTCGCCGACCCCAAATATAGGGGACCGCGGACCGCTTAGCCAGCAATCTCGACGCGATGTGCGCAGGACTTTTTTCTGCCGGCTGCGCGTGGGGCGCGGATCAGTCGCGCTTGTCGCCGGAGACGAGCTTCTGGGCCAGGCTCTCGAGCCGGCCGGCCGCCTGGTCGATGGCGCGGGCGATGCTCGCCTCGGATTCCTCGAAGCGGGAAATCACGGCGGTCTTGGTCTCGTTGACGGCGGCGAGTTCCGACTCCAGCCGGCGGATGCGCCGATGCGCCTCGGCCAGGTCGTCGCCCATGGTGATCGCCGCCATGACGGTCAGGCGCTGGTCGCCGATCTCGCCGAAACTCTGGCGCAGCTGGCCGATGATCTCGTTCAGGCGATCGGCCAGGCCCTCGAGATGCGCCTCCTGGCCGTCGTCACAGGCCATGCGGTAGGTCTTGCCGTTAATCGTGACGTTGACTTGCGGCATTGTCGCTCCGGTCAGCCGTCATTCCGCTCGAGCACGGAACGAATCGTTTCCATGGCGGCGACGAGACGGCGGGAAACTTCCTTGTTGGCTTCTTCCAGACGCTCGGAACGGGCCTCCGCCGCATCGACCGACTGGGCCAGCCGCGAACGGTCGAGGCCGATGCGCTGCATTTCGATTTCGATCTCGCCAAGGCGCGCCCCGGCATTCAGGCGGCGATCGACCGCGCCCTCCAGCCCGTCCAGCGCCGCGCTCAAGCGCCGCAACGCACCGTCAATGGGCGACGCCCCTCGCATTGTGGCGGAATCTCCCTGATGCAGCCGGCCTGAAATCGTCCCGGACATTAGGCAGGCCCGAAACAGGGCGTCAATGGCCTAAGCTGCGGCGGGGATTCTCCGCGCATTTCCGGGGCGCGCGCCGGTTGTGCGACGTGGTCACGAGATTGACTCACCAAGGTGGTCTGTTATTTGTCGCAGCGCCTTTCCGCGACGGTCGGCGGCCGGGTACAGACCCCCACAAAACAACGAGGCCGCTCGCTGCTCGATCAGTGAGCAGCGGTCCGGCCCACAAGCGTGGAAGCAGATATGACAGCTCCTGAGACTCACAAGCGCATGGCGAACGCCATCCGTGCGCTCGCGATGGATTCGGTCGAAAAGGCCAAGTCCGGCCATCCCGGCATGCCGATGGGCATGGCCGATGTCGCCACGGTGCTGTTCACGCGCTTCCTGAAATACGACGTCAACCAGCCGCACTGGCCGGATCGCGACCGCTTCATCCTGTCGGCCGGCCATGGCTCGATGCTGCTCTATTCCGTGCTGCATCTGCTCGGCTCCAAGGAACTGCCGATCAGCGAGCTGCAGAATTTCCGCCAGCTTCACTCGAAGACGCCGGGCCATCCCGAGAACTTCGTGACGCCGGGCGTCGAGACCACCACGGGCCCGCTCGGCCAGGGTCTCGCCATGTCGGTCGGCTTCGCGCTGGCCGAGCGCATGCTGAATGCCGAATATGGCGACGGCCTCGTCGATCACTACACCTATGTGATCGCCGGCGACGGCTGCCTGATGGAAGGCGTCAGCCATGAGGCGATCGACCTCGCCGGCCACCTGAAGCTGAACAAGCTGATCGTGCTGTTCGACGACAACGGCATCACCATCGACGGCCACACCGATCTCTCGACCTCGGTCGACCAGGTCGCCCGCTTCAAGGCGAGCGGCTGGAACGCCGAGCGCGTCGACGGCCTCGATCCGGAGGCGGTCGCCGCCGCCATCGAGCGCGCCCGCAATTCCGACCGCCCGAGCATGATCGCCTGCAAGACGATCATCGGCTATGGCGCGCCGACCAAGGCCGACAGCCACGCCTCGCACGGCTCGGCGCTCGGCGACAAGGAAATCGCCGGCGCCCGCGAGGCGCTTGGCTGGCCCTACGCCCCGTTCGAGATTCCGGACGATGTCTATGCCGACTGGCATGGCGCGGCCGCGAAGCTCGCGGCGCCCCGCACCGAGTGGGAAGCCCGCCTCGCCGCCACCGACGCCGCCGTGCGCTCGGAATTCGAGCGCCGCATGAAGGGCGAGCTGCCGGCCGGCCTCGACGCCGCCATCGACGCCTACAAGAAGACCCTGTCGGAGACGAAGCCGAAGGTCGCGACCCGCAAGTCGTCCGAAATGGCGCTCGACATGCTGGCGACCGTCGTGCCGGAACTCGCCGGCGGCTCGGCCGACCTGACCGGTTCGAACCTGACCCGCGCCAAGAGCCAGCAGCCGCTGACGCCGGACGATTATTCGGGCCGCTACATCCACTACGGCATCCGCGAATTCGGCATGTCGGCGGCGATGAACGGCATCGCGCTGCATGGCGGCTTCATCCCCTATGGCGGCACCTTCTTGGTGTTCACCGATTATGCCCGCCCGGCGATGCGCCTCTCGGCGCTGATGCATGAGCGCGTGATCTACGTCATGACGCATGACTCGATCGGCCTCGGCGAGGACGGCCCGACGCACCAGCCGGTCGAGCACCTGGCGGCGCTGCGCGCCATCCCGAACATGCTCGTCTTCCGCCCGGCCGACGCCGTCGAGGCGGCGGAAGTCTGGCAGATCGCGATCGAGAGCCCGAAGAACCCGTCGGTGCTGGCGCTGTCGCGCCAGAACCTGCCGACGCTGCGCACCGAGCATGTCAGCGAGAACAAGTCGGCCAAGGGCGCCTACCTGCTCGCCGGCCCGGCCGAGGCCGACGTGACGCTGTTCGCGACCGGTTCCGAGGTCGAGATCGCCGTCAACGCCAAGGCGAAGATCGAGGAAGCCGGCCACACGGCCCGCGTCGTCTCGGTCCCGAGCTTCGAGCTGTTCGAAGCGCAGGACGACGCCTACAAGGCGGCGACCATCGGCAATTCGAAGGTGCGCGTCGGCATCGAGGCGGCGATCCGCCTCGGCTGGGACCGCGTCATCGGCAATGACGGCATCTTCATCGGCATGAACGGCTTCGGCGCCAGCGCGCCGGCCGACAAGCTCTACGAGTACTTCGGCATCACGGCGCAGCACGCCGCCGATGCGGCGCTGGCACGGCTGAAGTCCAACGCCTGAACCCAATGAACTGAACCCCGGCCGGGCACGCGCCCGGCCGACCTGGACGAAGGCGCGATGCGCGCCTCAAGGAGATCGAATATGGCGGTGCGGGTAGCTATCAACGGCTTCGGTCGGATTGGCCGGAACATCCTTCGTGCGATCGTCGAGTCAGGCCGGACCGACATCGAGGTCGTCGCGGTCAACGATCTCGGCCCGGTCGAGACCAACGCCCACCTGCTCCGCTTCGATTCGGTCCATGGCCGCTTCCCGCATGAAGTGGTCGTCGACGGCGACACGCTCGTCATCGGCAAGAACCGCATCAAGGTGACGGCGATCAAGAATCCGGCCGAGCTGCCGCACAAGGAGCTCGGCATCGACATCGCGCTCGAGTGCACGGGCATCTTCACCAGCCGCGAAAAGGCCGCCGCGCACCTGACCGCTGGCGCCAAGCGCGTTATCGTCTCGGCCCCGGCCGACGGTGCCGACTACACCGCCGTCTTCGGCGTCAACCATGAGGGCCTGACCAAGGACCATTTGGTGATCTCGAACGGTTCCTGCACCACCAACTGCCTGGCGCCGGTCGCCAAGGTCCTGCAGGAGACGGTCGGCATCGAGCACGGCTTCATGACGACGGTGCATTCCTACACCGGCGACCAGCCGACGCTCGACACCATGCACAAGGATCTCTACCGCGCCCGCGCGGCGGCGCTCTCCTCGATCCCGACCTCGACCGGCGCCGCCAAGGCGATCGGCCTCGTGATCCCGGAACTGAAGGGCAAGCTCGACGGTTCGTCGATCCGCGTGCCGACGCCGAACGTCTCGCTGATCGACCTGAAGTTCGTCGCCAAGCGCGCGACGACCATCGACGAGGTCAACGCGGCGATGAAGGCGGCCGCTGCCGGCCCGCTCAAGGGCGTGCTCGCGATCACCGACCAGCCGAACGTCTCGCACGACTTCAACCACGACCCGCATTCGGCGACGTTCCACCTCGACCAGACCAAGGTCATCGACGGCAACTTCGTCCGCGTGCTGGCCTGGTACGACAACGAGTGGGGCTTCTCGAACCGTATGGCCGACATGGCGGCCTATTTCGCGAAGACGATCTGACCATCGCGATCGGATCGTTCGGCGCTCTCGCGCCAAAGACGATTTGATCCGGCGAAACCAGATCAGCTAGAACCAGATGGCCCGGACACCCTCCGGGCCATTTTCACATTTCGGGCGATCGACGCCCTGTAGGAGAGAGCGCGCATGTCGACCTTCCGAACCCTCGATACCGCCGACATCAAGGGCAAGCGCGTCCTGATCCGCGTCGACCTCAACGTCCCGATGAAGGACGGCATGGTTTCGGACGACACGCGCATCCGCGCCATCCTGCCGACCGTCCGCGACGTGTCGAAGCGCGGCGGCAAGGCGATCCTGCTGGCCCATTTCGGCCGTCCCAAGGGCGAGCGCGTGCCCGAAATGTCGCTCGCCCCCGTCGTGCCGGCGCTGGAGACCCTGCTCGGCCGCCCCGTCGGCTTCGCCAATGACTGCATCGGCAACGACGCCGCCCAGGCGATCGCCAAGCTGTCGGACGGCGACGTGCTGCTGCTCGAGAACACCCGCTTCCACAAGGGCGAGGAGAAGAACGATCCGATCTTCACGAGCGCTCTCGCCGAACTCGGCGACGTCTATGTGAACGACGCCTTCTCGGCCGCCCATCGCGCCCATTCCTCGACCGAGGGCCTCGCCCACCAGCTGCCCGCCTATGCCGGCCGCGCCATGCAGGCCGAGCTGGAGGCGCTGGAGAAGGCGCTGACCAGCCCGCAGCGCCCGGTGATCGCGCTCGTCGGCGGCGCCAAGGTCTCGTCCAAGATCGAGCTGCTTGAAAACCTCGTCACCAAGGTCGAGGCGCTGGTGATCGGCGGCGGCATGGCCAACACCTTCCTGCACGCCCAGGGCTATCCGGTCGGCAAGTCGCTCTGCGAGAAGGACCTCGCCGACACCGCCCGCCGCATCATGGCCAAGGCGCAGGAATCGAACTGCGCCATCATACTGCCGGTCGATGCCACCGTCGCCTATCACTTCCAGGCCCATGCGCCGACCCAGACCTACGGCGTCGACGCCATCCCCGAGGACGGCATGATCCTCGACGTCGGCGGCCTGTCGGTCGAGCGCATCAACGCCGCCATCGACGAGGCGGCGACGCTCGTCTGGAACGGCCCGCTCGGCGCCTTCGAGATGGAGCCGTTCGACCGCGGCACGGTCGAGGCGGCCCGCCATGCCGCCAAGCGCACCAAGGCCGGCCAGCTCCTGTCGGTCGCCGGCGGCGGCGACACGGTGGCGGCGCTCAACCATGCCGGCGTCGCCGACGACTTCTCCTATGTCTCGACCGCCGGCGGCGCCTTCCTGGAGTGGCTTGAAGGCAAGCCCCTGCCCGGCGTCGAAGTGCTGCGGCAGAACGGCTGAGTATCGCGGATCGCAACCAAGCAATTCGCGCTATCGTTGCGATAATTTGATCGTTAAAATTAAACAACTTCCGAGTTCTGACGACTTGGAAGTTGTTTTATTTTGCAGTGCAAAATCTATTGCGACGCGTTATGCAACGGCCGGGTGATCCGGACGGTCCGGATCCGCATCCAGTCAAGAGAACGCACCGCATGACCGAAAGCCTTCAGGATATTGCCCGCCGTCTCGTCGCGCCCGGCAAGGGCATCCTCGCGGCGGAC
>JAFKJZ010000488.1 GCA_017305815.1 Hyphomicrobiales bacterium | reverse complement strand
CGCGCCGGCCGCCTCGACCCCATGGCGTCCCTCGGCGCCGATGCCCTCCTTCGGCAATACGGCGGCCGCGCCGTCCTGGCGCGACTGGGCGGATTCGCCCGCCCCCACGCCGCGCTTCAGCGAGCCGGCGCAGCCCGCCTTCGCGGCGGTCAGCCAGCCTTCCGCCGACGCGCGCGCCAATGCGGTCGCCGCCAACGACCCGACCGACCGGCCGCTCGGTGCGGCGCGGGCGCAGGTGCATGAAAACTACATCATCGCCCAGACCGACCATGGCATCGTCATCGTCGACCAGCACGCCGCGCATGAGCGCCTCGTCTATGAGCGGCTGAAGACGGCGCTGGCGCGCTCCGGCGTCGCGCGGCAGATCCTGCTGATCCCCGACGTCATCGACCTGCCCGAGGACGACGTCGCGCGGCTCCTGAAGCGCGCCGACGAACTCGCCGAGCTCGGCCTCGCAATCGAGGGCTTCGGCCCCGGCGCGGTCGCGGTGCGCGAGACGCCGGCGCTGCTCGGCGAACTCGACACACGCTCGCTGCTGGTCGATCTCGCCGACGACCTCGCCGAATGGGACGACACCACCCGGCTCAAGGAAAAGCTCGACCATGTGGCGGCGACCATGGCCTGCCACGGCTCGGTCCGTTCCGGCCGCCGCCTGCGGGCCGAGGAGATGGACGCGCTGCTGCGCGAGATGGAAGCGACGCCCGGCTCCGGCCAGTGCAACCATGGCCGCCCGACCTATGTCGAGCTGAAGCTCGCCGATATCGAGCGCCTGTTCGGACGAAGATAGGCGCGCGCCCGGCGACCCGGCGGCAGGGAGCCCGGGCCAGGCCCGGGACGACGATGGAGGTTGTCTTCGAGATCGTGTCGCGACCTCCCCGCTCCGAAAAGCGACGGCGACGTGCACAGCGACGTTCGGCGCTGTTGCACAAGCGGGCGTTCCGCACGATATTCCCGCTCATGAACCGTATTGATCCAGCCGGGCGCGGCGGCGAAGCGCGCATTCGTTATCTCGATGGCGATTACCAGATCCTGTCCCCGGGCGCCTTCGTGCGCTGCGCGGTGACCGGCGCCGTGATTCCGCTCGACGAACTCAAATACTGGAACGTCGCGCACCAGGAAGCCTATGTGGATCCGGCCACCTGCCTCGCCCGCCACAAGCAGCTCGGCCTGACCTGGCGCTGAGCTAGGCTCGGGGGCTCGTCGGCGAGCGACTGCGGCGGATGTTGTCAGCGATCCTCGGGCGGAACTGACTTCCAGTCCTCGAAACTCTCGTAGATTTGGGTAGCTGGCCATTCAGGATTGCTCTGTTGGCGCCATGTGAGATGAACCTGAGCAAACCGCCCGTCCGTCAGCCCAAACAATACGTCATCGCGACGCCACCTCCGAGCGAGCGCCACAGCTTCCTGTCCGTAGAGAAGATGGGCTGAGCATAATTCGCGCTGCAGTTCTTCCCCCAACCTGTCACGCTCGGTCACGCTGACGATTGCAGACCAGTCACCATCCCATTCATATGCATCAGCCATTTGGCCTGTCAGATCGTTCACGACGCTTCTCCCGACCCCTATGTCAGCCCGCAGTGCTGCGCGTCGCGACGCGGCGGACGACGTCGGCGATCAGCGCGCCGATGCGCGCTTCGTTCTCGAAATGCATCCGCACCTCGAACACCTTGGTGCGGGCGCGCAATGCGGCGAGGTCGCCGTCCTTGCGCGCCAGCCGGACATAGTCCTTGCTCGTCGTGATCAGGTCCAGCTTGTCCGCCTCGGCGCGGGCGATGAGCCTGCGCGCATCCTCGGCCGTATAGGCGTGGTGGTCGGGAAAGCCCTTCACATCGGTGAGCGGCACGCCGGCCGCGTCGGGCGTGTTGAAGAACTTCTCCGGTCGGCCGATGCCGGCAAAGGCCAGGAAGGAACGCGGGCCCCAGACCCGGAGCGCCGCCGGCTCCAGCTTCGCCTTCAGCACCACCTTGCCGGCGCGCGACGCCCGCCGCACCATGCGGTCGCCCGGCTTGCCGTCGCCGACCACGATGACGGCGTCGGTGCGCACGATCTGCGTCCGGAGCGGCGCGCGCAGCGGCCCGGCCGGAAAGACGCGGCCATTGCCGACGCCGGCGGCGCCGTCGACGACGATCAGCGACAGGTCCTTGCGCAGCGACGGGTTCTGGAAGCC
>JAFKJZ010000487.1 GCA_017305815.1 Hyphomicrobiales bacterium | reverse complement strand
CGGTGGCGCGCGGCTACAATCCCGACAAGCCGCGCGGCCTCAACAAGGTGACGGAAACGATCTAGCCGGGATTGCGCCGACGCCATCCCCTCTCCCTGTGGGAGAGGGGAACAAAGTGGCCGGGTCCCTGCGTTCCCGGCCGTGCTATCCACTCCGCCAACACGGATTCTCAGGAAGAGCCCCATGCCGAACCTGACCGCCTTCTTGGGCGCAGAACTGTTCGACGGCGCCACTCGCCGCCGCGATGTCGCCGTGCTTGTCGACGGCGACCAGGTCGTCGGCATCGTCGGGCCGGGCGGCCTGCCGGAAGGCGCCGAAACCGTCGACCTCGCCGGCGGCCTGCTGGCGCCGGGCTTCGTCGACGCGCAGGTGAATGGCGGCGGCGGCGCGCTGCTGAACAGCGCCGCGACCGTTGACGGCATCCGCACCATCTGCACCGCGCACGCCCGCTACGGCACGACGGCGCTGCTGCCGACGCTGATCACCGACACCCCCGCCGTCACCGAGGCTGTGATCACGGCGACGCGCGACGCCATCGCCGCCGGCATTCCCGGCTGCCTCGGCCTGCATATCGAGGGGCCGCACCTGTCGATCGCCCGCAAGGGCGCGCACAACCCCGCCTTTATCCGCCCGATGGACGAGGTCGATCTCGAGCGCCTCGCCTCGACGGGGCTCGACAATGTGCTGACCACGGTCGCCGCCGAAACCGTGCCGCCGGAGCAGATCGCGCGGCTGACGGCGGCCGGCGTGCATGTCGCCATCGGCCACTCCGACGCCTCCTATGAAACCGCGATGGCCGCCTTCAATGCCGGCGCGCGCGGCATCACCCATCTCTTCAACGCCATGAGCCAGCTCGGCCACCGCTCGCCCGGCGTCGTCGGCGCGGCGCTCGACAGCCCCGACGCCTGGTGCGGCATCATCCCCGACGGCCTGCATGTCCATCCGGCCGCGATCGCCAACGCGCTCCGCGCCAAGCGGGCGCCCGGCCGCATCTTCATCGTCACCGACGCCATGTCGACGATCGGCACGACGATGACCGAGTTCGAGCTGAACGGCCGCACCATCACGCGCGAGAACGGCAAGCTGACGCTGGATAACGGCACGCTGGCCGGCTCCGACCTCGACATGGTCGGCGCCATCCGCTTCATGACCGGCACGGTCGGCATCGGCCTGGACGAGACGTTGCGCATGGCCTCGCTCTATCCGGCGCAGTTCCTCGGCATCGACCGCACCCATGGCCGGATCGCGCCGGGCTCTCGCGCCGACTTCGTCCACCTGAACGGCGACCTCTCCGTCGCTGGCGTGTTCATCGGCGGCGAACGCCAGCATTTTGAACCGCTCGCCTGAGCCGGACGGCAAGATGACCGTCACCGCAGCCTTCGACATCGGTGGTTCGAAGATCGAATATGCGCGCGTCGGCCGCGACGGCACGGTCTCGCATCGCGCGACCCTGCCCACCCCACACACGGGCTGGACCGATTTTCGCGACGCCGTCGCCTCACTCGTCGCCGCCGATGGCAGCCAGGCGACGCGGATTGGCATCTCGATCGCCGGCACCACCGACAGCGCTACCGGCATCGCCGCTGCGGCGAACGTGCCGGCGGTCAACGGCCACCATCTGGAGAACGAGCTCTCCACCGCGCTCGGCATACCGGTCCGGGTCGGCAACGACGCCGATTGCTTCGCGCTCGCCGAAGCGACGGTCGGCGCCGGCCGCGGCATGCCGATCGTCTTCGGCGCCATTCTCGGCACCGGCGTCGGCGGCGGGCTGGTCATCGGTGGGCGCATGGTGCGCGGCGCGCATGGCGTCACCGGCGAATGGGGCCACGGCCCCATCGTCGCCGAGGCGGTCGCGGCGCGCGGCATCCCGGTGATCCGCTGCGGCTGCGGCCAGACCGGCTGCCTCGACAGCTATGGCTCGGCCCGCGGCATGGAGCGCATCCACGCGGCGCTTTCCGGCGAAACCCGCACCAGCCACGCCATCACCGAAGCCTGGCACGCAGGCGACGCCGCCGCGACGCGGACCATCGAGACCTTCGTGGAGTTGATCGCGGGCCCGCTTTCGGTGATCGTCAACACGATCGGGCCTTCGGTCATTCCCGTCGGCGGCGGCTTGTCCTCGGATGCGGCGCTGCTGAGCCTGATCGACATCGCCGTGCGCGACCG
>JAFKJZ010000486.1 GCA_017305815.1 Hyphomicrobiales bacterium | reverse complement strand
TCCAGCACCTTGCGCATGTTCTCCATCGAGCGGCGCATCGGCTGGGTGCGCCCGGGCGCAATGGTAAAGCTCCCTTCTGTTCAGGAAAGCCCCCGGCTTGAGAAATACGGGACATGATGTTTGATCGATCCCGTGAAGGCGAAGCAGATTCGCCCGGGAGGAGCATTCGATGAAGACCGTTCTCGCCTATGGCGATTCCAACACCTGGGGCGCCGCGACCGTGCCCCGTCCCGACGATCGCTATGCCCGCGACGAGCGGTGGCCGGGCGTCGCCCAGGCGGAGCTCGGATCCGGCTGGCATGTTATCGAAGAGGGCCTGCCCGGCCGCTCGACCGTTCATTCCGACCCGATCGAGGGCGAGTACATGAACGGCAAGACCTATCTCCTGCCCTGCCTCAGGAGCCATCGGCCGCTCGATGTCGTCGTCATCATGCTCGGCACCAACGACCTCAAGGCGCGCTTCAACGTTCCGGCCGAGGATATCGCCAAGGGCGTCGGCGAACTGATCAAGGTGGTGAAGCAGGCCGAGGCCGGCAACGATGCCGGCGTGCCGAAGATCCTCGTCGTCGCACCGCCGCCGATGCTCGACCACACGGGAGAGAAGCCGGAATACACGCCGATGCTGGAAGGCGGCTACGCCAAGTCGCAGAAGTTCGCGACGCTCTATGCGGCGATCGCCAGGGAGCACGGCGCCGCGTTCCTCGACGCCGGCCAGCACATCCGCTCCAGCGCCTTCGACGGCATCCATTTCGACCCGGCCGACCAGATTGCGCTCGGCAAGGCCATTGCAGCCGTCGTCAAGACGCTCGCCTGAAAGGCGTGACCGGATTCGACAGGGCGCTTCCAGCCGGTGACGGCGCGAGGCGCCCTATACGGGCGGATGGACTTGGCGCGGGCCGATCGCTCAGGCCGTGCGCAGGACCTCGTCCGTATCCGACCCGTTGTTGCAATCATCCAGAAGTTCGGTGATGTGCGCCGCCGACATCGGCCGCGCAAAGGCGAAGCCCTGCAGATAGGCGCAGCCCGCCTGGCGCATGATTTCGCCGTCCGCCTCGGTCTCGATCCCCTCCGCCGTGACCTCGAGATTGAGCGCGCGGCCGAGTGCGACGGTCGCCTCGCAGAGGCGGCGCGTCTCGAGGTCGATCGAAACGCCGTGCACCAGCGAGCGATCGATCTTCAGCTTGTCGAACGAGAAGCGGCGCAGATAGCCGATCGACGAATAGCCCTTGCCGAAATCGTCGAGGGCGACGCTGACGCCGAGGATGCGCAGCGAGGCGACGATATGCTGGGCGCGGTCGGGGAAGGTGACGAGATGTGTCTCGGTCATCTCCACCTCCAGCCGCGCGGGCGGCAGGCCGGTCTCGGCGAGGATGGCGGCCAGGTTCCTGTCGAAGCCCGGATTGCGGAACTGCACCGGCGAGACATTGATCGACAGGCGGATATCCGGCCAGCGCAGCGCATCGCGGCAGGCGTTGCGCAGCACCCAGTTGCCGACCGCGTCCATCAGGCCGTTTTCCTCGGCGACGGAGATGAAGAGATCCGGCGGAATGAACCCGTCCTGCGGGTGCTTCCAGCGCAGCAGCGCCTCGACCAGCGCCGGGCGCATCGTCTGCGCATCGAAGATCGGTTGATAGACGACATGCAGCGCGTCGGTTTCGACGGCCTCGCGCAACTCGTTCGCCAGCCGCTTCCGGTCGATCTTCTCGGCGTCGATCGAGCGGTCATAAAGCGAGACGCGGCTGCGGCCGAGTTCCTTCGCCTGGTACATGGCGACGTCGGCGCGACGGAGCAGTTCATCGGCCGTCACCGCCTCGTCCTCGACTACGGCGATGCCGACGCTGGTGCCGATGACGATGACGCGATCGTCGATGATGATCGGGCTGGCGAGATAGCGGACAAGCAGGCTGCCGATCTCTTCCGCCGAGGCGACGGAATCGCGATTGTCGAGCACCAGCGCGAACTCGTCGCCGCCGACGCGCGCGAGCAGGCCCCGCCGGCTGCAGATCGATTCGAAGCCGCGCGCTACGTGCTGCAGCAGCCGATCGCCGATCTCGTAGCCGTAGGAATCATTGACCTCCTTGAAACCGTCGAGATCCAGGAACAGCACCGCCAGCGGCTGCGCCGGATATCGCCGGGAGGCCACGCCCAGCGCGCGGGTGAGCGCCGCGCGAT
>JAFKJZ010000485.1 GCA_017305815.1 Hyphomicrobiales bacterium | reverse complement strand
CACGCCCGCTGAAGATCGGCAGGCGGCTGTGGTAGTTCAGCGCATAGAAGCCGAGCAGCAGGCAGATCGTGCCGACGACGCCGGGGGCCACCAGGCCCGGGCTCATGAACTCGAACAGCAGGCCATAGACGCCGGCGAGCATCAGCAGGACGGCGATGTTCGGATCGGTGATGACAGAGAGCAGGCCGATCAGCCAGCCCGGATCGAAGGTCTCGACAGCGATGCCGCGCGTGGCCAGCGTCCGCTGCGAACCATCGGCCAGCTCGACCTTGCGGCCGTCGATCCGGCCGGTCAGGTCCGGAACGTCCCGGGCGATCAGGTCGATCACCCGCGCCTCGAGCGCGGCATTGGCGGAGAGGCTGGCCGCCTCGCGCACGGCCTTCTCGCCCCAGTCGGCATTGCGGCCGCGCAGCTCGGCCAGGCTGCGAATGAGCGCGACGGCGTCGTTGATCGCCTTCGCCGTCATCGCGTCGCCACCCGCATTTGGCGCCGGACCTTTCGACGGCTCTCCGCCTTCGCCGCCGCCCGGCAGGCCGGGGATCGGCGCGCCGAGTTCAACCGGCGTCGCGGCGCCAAGATTGGTGCCGGGCGCCATGGCGGCGATGTGGGTGGCGTAGAGGATATAGGTGCCGGCGCTCGCCGCGTGCGCGCCCGGAGGCGCGACATAGCCGACGACCGGCACGGGCGAGGCAACGATGGCGCTGCTGATGGCGCGCATGCTGGAGGCGAGGCCGCCGGGCGTATTCAAACGCAGGATCACGATCTCGGCCCGTCGCACCGCGGCCTCCGCCAGCCCCTCCTGCACCGCCCGCTCGGTCGCCGGGCCGATCGCGCCGTCGATCTCGACCATCAGGGCGAGAGGCGAAGACGGCGCACTCGTCGAGGGTGCCGGCGGAGAGGAGGCCGCCGCCAGCGACGTCAAGATCACAGCCGAGACGGCTGCGAGAAGGGCCACGCGCGCAGGTTTCACGCCCAAAGCTCCTTCCACAACATATGGGTGCCCCGGCGCCGCGCTTCCACAGCATCAATGCGAAAACGGCTGCGAACCGCATCCGCCGTCCGCTGGGACCGACAGGCGATCGACGGCGCCGGACCCGAAATCGTGATCGCCCTTGGCCCGCTTCTGCGCTATTCTGACGCGGGGTGTATCGTGGTGCTGGCGCCTGCGATCGACTGCGATTCATGGCGGGCCTTACGAACGCTCTGCGGGGGCAGACTGGGAGCGCACGTCATGGCGACGCATATGAGCGACTACTCCACCCATTCCCATCTCATCACTGGATCGACCTCGCCCGAGACGGCGATGCCCGTCGTGCGGCGGATCACCGTCGCCGACCTTAGAGACGCCATCCGGCTCGGCTGGGAGGATTTCTCCGCCATGCCGACCCACGCGATCTTCCTGGTCGTGATCTATCCGGTGGTCGGCCTGCTCATCGGCCGCGCCGTGTTCGGGGCGGATATCCTGCCCCTCCTCTTTCCGCTGATGGCGGGCTTCGCGCTGCTCGGGCCGTTCGCCGCGCTCGGCCTCTATGAATTGTCGCGCCGGCGCGAGCAGGGCCTCGACGTTTCGCTGCCGAAGATCCTCGAAGCGCGGCATTCGCCGTCGATGGGCGCGATCCTGATGCTCGGCGTCGGCCTGATGGTGATCTTCTTCGTGTGGATCGCCGTCGCAAACGCCATCTATGTCGCCAATTTCGGCTATGCGCCGGCGGCATCGATCCCCGACTTCCTGCACCGGGTACTGACGACGCGGGCTGGATGGACGCTGATCTTGGTCGGCAACGGCGTCGGCTTCCTGTTTGCGCTGATGGTGCTGACGGTCAGCGTGGTGTCGTTTCCGCTACTGCTGGACCGCGATGTCGGCCTCGCCCCGGCCATCCTGACCTCGATCCGCGCCGTGATGACGAATCCGGGCGTCATGGCGCTCTGGGGCCTGATCGTCGCCGTGTCACTGGCGATCGGCTCGATCCCGCTGTTCTTCGGGCTCGCGGTGGTGATGCCGGTGCTCGGCCACACGACGTGGCATCTCTATAGGAAGCTGGTGGTCTAGCCAACCCGCTTAGGGACAGGATCCATCGGGATTTCAGGCGCGCGACCATGGCCCAGCACGCTCTGGAAGTGCCGATCACGCCCGAGAAGGCGCGCGAATTGCGGATCGGCGATACCGTGACG
>JAFKJZ010000484.1 GCA_017305815.1 Hyphomicrobiales bacterium | reverse complement strand
TCGCCCTGCATCTCGCCGGCACGGCGCTGATCGAGGGCTACAGCAGCGAATTCTCCATGCGGGCGATGCTGGTGCTCGGCTCGCTGCTCACCATCGCCTCGATCGGCCAGACGCTGGTGGTGATCATCGGCGGCATCGACCTCTCGATTCCCTTCGTCATCGGCTTCGCCAATGTCGTCACGGCGCAGCTCTATGGCGGCGGCATGAACTTCGCGCTGGTGTGCGCGATCGTCGTCGGTCTCGCCTGCGCGATCGGCGCGCTGAACGGCCTGATCTCGTCGAGCCTCAAGCTGCATCCCCTCATCGTCACGCTCGGCATCGGCACGATCGTGCAGGGCTCGGTGCTGCTCTGGACTGGCGGCTTTCCGTCCGGCTCGGCGCCAGAATCGATCACCGAATTCGTCTCGATCGGCGGCTCGGTCGGCTTCCTGCCCGTACCCTGGCTGGTGCCGTGCTTCGTCGCGCTCGCGGCCATCGTCACCGTGGCGCTCGCCCGCACCGCCTATGGTCGCCGCCTGTTCGCCCTCGGCAGCAATCCGCGCGCCGCGCCGCTCGCGCTCATCCATCCGGTGGCGATGTGGACGGCGACGTTCGCGCTCTCGGCCGCCTTCGCCGCCGTCACCGGCATCCTGCTGCTCGGTTTCACCGGCTCGGCCTATGGCGAGGTCGGCCAGCCCTATCTGTTCCAGACCATCGCCGCCGTCGTCATCGGCGGCACGGCGCTGGTCGGCGGGCGCGGCTCCTATCTCGGCACGGTCGCCGGCGCGCTGGTGCTGACCGAGATCAACACGCTCTTGATCGGCATCGGCCTGCAGCCGTCGCTGGTGCAGGCGGTCCTCGGCGTCGTCATCGTCGTGCTGGTGTCGTTCTATGGCCGCGACGCCCATGTGCGGACGACGATCTGAGGCGGTTCAGCCCTTGATCGGGAATTTCTGCTCCGGCAGATGGCCGCCGATCTGGCGGCAGAGTTCGGCCGCAGCCTCGTAGAGATGCTTCGACGCGTCCGCCAGCTGCACCTGGTTGGTGACCCAGAGCAGGAACGGCATGGTGATCGCCGCCTGGGCGATGCCGCTGGCGTCGAAGATCGGGAAGGATACGTCGGTGATGCCGCGCAGCGTCTCGTCCGCGACCATCTCGTAGCCGCGCTTCTGGATCTGCTCGACACGGCGGATCAGCGGCTCCGGATCCTTCTCACGCGACAGCAGCTCCTCGGAGGCGCGCTCGATCAGCATGGCGCGGGTCGGCTCGTTCTGGAAGGCGATCAGCGTGCGCCCGGACGCCGTCGACAGCATCCTGGTCTGGGTGCCAAGACGCACGCGAAAACCGACCGGGGCGGGATTGTCGGCAACGGCGATGACTCGGACCGAGAGCCCGTCGAGGATCGACAGGATGATCGCCTCCTCGACCTCGGCCGCGAGGCTCTGCAGGATCGGCTGCGCCGCCTCGCGCAGCCGCCGGATCGGCGGATGGCCGCAGGCGAGATCGAACAGCTTCATCGAAATCTGGAACGCCTCACCGGGCGGCTTGCGCTCGACATAGCCGCGCCGCTCGAGCGAGACGACGACGCGGTAGACTTCCTGCACGGACCGGCCGAGCGAATGGGCGATCTGCGACAGGATCAGCCCGCCCGACTGGCCGGCCAGCAGCTCGAGGATGTCGAGCCCCTTTTCCAGCGCCGGGGCCTTGTAGGCGACCGCCGCCGTGGCCTGCTGTTCGACGTCCACCGCCACTGCCTTCTTCGCCATTTCCGAGCCCCGTGCGTGCCTGCTTGTTTCCTCACCGATACATCATCGCGCCCTTGACAGCATCTGCCGAGCGCTATCCTATTTCAAAAACAATTATCATATGTGGAAATTGACGTCGCGCCGCGAGTCATTTCCCGTGGGAACAGGAACATGACGGGGCAGCGCTACAGCGGGGCGATCATCGACGCCCATCATCATTTCTGGGATTTGAGCCTCGGCAAGCATGGCTGGCTGGAGGGCGGCCAGCCCGACGACGAACTGGCGCCGCTCCGCCGCAACCATCTCGCCAGGGACTACGAGGCACTGGCATTGCCGGAAGGCATCGTCGCCAGCGTGCATGTCGAGGCCAACTGGGATCCGGCCGACCCGGCCGGCGAAAACCGACCGGGGCGGGATTGTCGGCAACGGCGATGACTCGGACCGAGAGCCCGT
>JAFKJZ010000483.1:2227-3086 GCA_017305815.1 Hyphomicrobiales bacterium | reverse complement strand
CCACCCCCTGTCAGTGCCGCCGAACTCTCGGGTCAGATCCCCATAAGTGACGGTCTCACGACGCGCCGCTGCGGCCGCAATGTACTGAGCGACATCAAACCGGAATGCTTTCTCCATCTTGCGCCGATGGGTTTCAGATATTTCAGGCATAGGCCACTCCTCCCCCTTCTGAGTTATCGTGCAGTCCACATCAATCCAGCCGTCTCTGCCAGCGCCATTCCGAAGCCCCTTGCCGCCATCCTAGCCAAGGGAAGCTCGACTCGGGGCCTTATTTATCGGATTGGCCGTCGCGCTGAGTGCCTGATGTCACGCATATTTGGATTCCTGCTTTCGCAGGAATGACTGCGGAGAATGGGCTCGGCCTGCCCCCTCACCCACTTGCGGGAGAGGGCTGGGGTGAGCGTCTTTCCTTCAACCGTGCCCAAAAACGAAAACGGCCGCGTCGTCGACGCGGCCGTTTGAACTTCAGAGAACCAGAACCAGATCAGGCGCTGACGGCCTGGGCGTGCTGGCGCTGGCGCTTCACCATCAGCTTGTTCAGCGACGACAGATAGGCCTTGGCCGAGGCGACCATGGTGTCGGGATCGGCGCCCTTGCCGGTGACCGACTTGCCGTCCTCCTCGAGGCGGACCGAGACCTCGGCCTGCGCGTCGGTGCCTTCGGTGACCGCGTGCACCTGGTAGAGCGACAGCGTCGCGTCATGCGGCACGATCGCCTTGATCGCGTTGAAGATCGCGTCGACCGGGCCGTTGCCGGAAACTTCCTTGGTGACGTGCGTACCTTCGACGTCGAGGCTGATGATCGCCTTGGCGGCGCCGCCGGTGCCGGCGATGACCGTCAGCGACAACAGGCGGATCGA
>JAFKJZ010000483.1:0-2178 GCA_017305815.1 Hyphomicrobiales bacterium | reverse complement strand
GCCTCGATGTCCTCGTCATAGACGTGCTTCTTGCGGTCGGCGAGGTCCTTGAAGCGCTTGAAGGCGTCTTCCAGCTGGTTGTCGCCGACCTCGTAGCCCAATTCCTTCAGCTTGGAGCGGAAGGCATGGCGGCCAGAGTGCTTGCCCATGACCAGCGAGGTCGCCTTCACGCCGACGCTCTCCGGCGTCATGATCTCGTAGGTCTCGGCGTTCTTCAGCATGCCGTCCTGGTGGATGCCGCTCTCATGCGCGAAGGCGTTCCGGCCGACGATCGCCTTGTTGTACTGGACCGGGAAGGCCGAGACGTTGGAGACGAGCTTCGAGGCACGGGTCAGCATGGTGGCGTCGATGCGGCTGTCATACGGCATGACATCGCGGCGGGTGCGGATCGCCATGACGATCTCTTCCAGCGCGGCGTTGCCGGCGCGCTCGCCGAGGCCGTTGATCGTGCATTCAATCTGGCGCGCGCCACCGGCGATGCCGGCCAGCGAGTTGGCGACGGCGAGGCCCAGATCGTTGTGGCAATGGGTCGAGAAGATCGCCTTGTCGGAATCCGGCACGCGCTCGATCACCTGGCGGAACATGGCCGCATATTCTTCCGGCACGGCATAGCCGACCGTGTCGGGCAGGTTGATCGTCGTCGCGCCGGCCTTGATGGCGGCGTCGACGCAGCGAACCAGGTATTCGATCGGCGTGCGGGTGGCGTCCATCGCCGACCACTCGACGTCCTCGACCAGGTTACGCGCCTGGGCGACGGTGGCCGAGATGATGTCGAGCACCTGCTCCTCGGTCTTGCGCATCTGGTGGGCCAGATGGATCGGCGAGGTGGAGACGAAGGTATGGATGCGCGAACGCTTGGCGACGCGCACCGCTTCGCCGGCGCGGATTATGTCGCCGGAAATGGCGCGGGCCAGGCCGGCGATGGTGACGCCGTCACCGGCGCGCTTGGCGATCTCGTGCACGGCCTCGAAATCGTCCTGGCTGGCGATCGGGAAACCGGCCTCGATGATGTCGACGCCCATGTCTTCCAGCAATTCGGCGACTTCGAGCTTTTCCTCGAAGGTCATCGAGGCGCCGGGGCACTGCTCGCCGTCGCGCAACGTCGTGTCGAAGATGACGATCCGGTCCTTGGACGAGGACGAGGTGGCATTCGCGGTCATTATGGTCTTCCTTATCGGGTGCCCGGCGCTCGCATGGCGACCAGGGCATGAATGGCGGAGGTCTTCGCTTTCATTCCCCTGAGTGCCCGCCCGTCACGGGGCAGCCGACGCTCAGGGGCGTCTAAGGAGAAGCAGACCACGAAGAGCGGACATGGCACGGCCGGTCGCGTCAGACGCAACCTGGAACCCGGAACCATGAATCGAAAAGAGCTGCACGCTCTCGCCCTCGTTGACATTCCGCCGGACCGCGCGGCGTCACGCCGGGATCAGACTGGAAGACCCATAGCAAAGGACCCCCACCCGAAGCAAGGCGGCAATCGGGCCTTCGCCGTTTCTGTTGCATCGCGATTTCGCCGGTTGCTATAGACCACGCGAACGAGAGGATCGGGCGAGCATGACCGTCGACATTGCCGGAGCGAGCGGCGGCAGCAAGCTGCGCATCCTCGACATTAACACGCGCCTGTTCCTGAACGCGGCGCCCGACCAGACCGACTTCTTCTGGGCCGCGCGCAAGCCGGGCGGCTCGCAGGCGCCGCTTTTCGGCCCCCGCGCCTTCTTCCGCACGCTGGAAAAGCTGCGCGACGGCGACTATGACCTCGTCGTCGTCGACGGCCCGACGCTTCCGGCCTGGCATCCGCGCACCTGGCTGACGGCCCTGCGCGACTATCACGTCCGCGCGCCGAAGGCGCTGTTCGCCATTGCCGCGGCGCGGCTGATGCACCGCTTCCACGACGTGCCGGTGGCGGTGATCGACATCAACGATTCGTTCGGCATCGGCGCCCACAATTTCGGCCTGATCGACCGCTGCCACAGCTATTTTAAGCGCGAGCTGACCGCCGACAAGTGGCAGGTGTTCTTCAAGTCGAGCCACTGGGACCTGCCCGGCCGACGCTGGCGGCTGAAGAAGAGCTCGCAGCGGCGGATCCGCAAGCTCAGGCCGATCCATCTCGGCTATCCGCGCAAGCCGACCGCCGAGCCGACGACGATGAAGACTTCCGACGTCTTCTTCGCCGGCGAC
>JAFKJZ010000482.1 GCA_017305815.1 Hyphomicrobiales bacterium | reverse complement strand
TTCGACATGCGGCGGCCGGCCTGGGCCTCGATGCGGGAGAGGCTGGAAACGAGCCGTTCCTTGACGCCGCCATCGCCGGCGTAGTCGAGCACGATCGCCGATTGCCGCAGCTCATCCTCGGCCGTGCGGACCATGAAGGCGGCCGGGCCACCGCGTCCGGACAGCGAACGACTGGCTTCCGACAGGCCCGATGACGACAGGATGGTGGTCAGCGCCCGGCGGATGCGGGCCCGCGCGCAGGCGAGCTCGATGGTCTTCGCCAGCCAGATCGTCCAGGTGATCAGCGAGGCGACGGCGAGGCCGATCATCACCGCCTTCACCACCCAGTCGGCCGCCATGAACATGCCCCACGGCGATAGGTTGTGCGGCAGGTCGCTGCGCGGCTCGGGCGTCAGGAGCTGGGTAAGCATCTCGGTCGGCGAGGCCGGCTCGGCGGTGACGGGCTTGGCGGGCGCGGCCGGAGCCGTTGTCTCGGCGGTTGCCGGGGCGGCATCGGCAGGCGTCGCAGCGCCTGGCGCGTTGACGGCTGGCGCAGCGGCCGGGTCGGCCGTGGCTGGCGCTGCATTATTGGCGGCTGGTGCCGTGTCTGCCGGGGCGGCATTGGCGGGGCTGGCAGCCGGCGGCGCGTCCGCATTGACGGAAGGGGCGGCAGCAGGAGCGGCCGGGGGTTCTAGGGTCGCGGGCGTCTCGGCGCCGGTATTCTGGGCGATGGCCAGGCTTGGGAGCATCAGCGTCGTCGCCAGCGCCAGTCCGGCGAGAAGACCCACCTTGCGTTTCCCTCGGGGCGCGGCAATGGCGGCGGCGGGCTGCATCAGGTGGGGCATGTCGGTATCTCTTGCTCATATGTACAGGCTATGGACGACGACGGACCCGGACCTTGCGGCCGGGTCGTCGCGATCCGAGACGACAGTCGATTTGGGTGCCGGTGGACGCGTTCGCCCTGGGTGCCTGTACATGTGGCGGCGGCAGGCTGAGCAGCCCGCCGCTTCCGATCTTCAAAGCCGTGGCGCGTTGTCCCCGGCGGCCGTTCTTTTCGCGATCGCGCTCAATTCACGCGACCGGTATCGGTTGCCTTCAGGCGAAGACTTCGCTCACTTTCCGCAAGGCGTCTGCCAGGCGGTCGACGTCGTCGGTCGTGTTGTAGACGTAGAAGCTGGCGCGCGTCGTGCCCGGCACGCCAAGGTGATCCATCAGCGGCTGCGTGCAATGGTGCCCAGCGCGGACTGCTATGTTCTCGCCGTCGAGAATGGCGGCCACCTCGACAAAATCCTCCACCCGCTTCTTGGCGTCGAGGCGCCCCACCCAGCCGATGAGAAGGTCCCCGTCCTTGATGCCGAGCGACGCCCGCGCGACTTCTCGTTCCTGCGGCCTGAACTCGTCGAGATCCACCATCGAGGGTATCTCGACGGCATGGTGATCCCGGCCCGGCATGAGTGACGCCGCCGCGTCGCGGATCGACCGGCAGACGCCGACATAGCGGCTGGTGAAATGCTTCGGCCCGGCCAGCGCTTCCGACACCAGCCCCCCATGCTCGACGAGCGGCGGTCGCCAGTGAAGCTTCTCCAGCGCTGGATAGATATCCGCGACGTTCTGGCACGAGACGACGATGTCGTAGCCGGTCACCTTGCTCGCGAGGTAGTCGACCGTGTCCTCGAAGGAGAGCGCGTACGGCACTGCGTCGACGTCGACTCCGAGCGCCTGCAGTTGCCTGTGCGTCTGTTCCGGCATGCCGGGCTTGCGGAAGCAGGCGACGACGTCGATGCGGTACTTCTTCCGGTCGAGGGTACGGGCCAGCAACCTCACTTCCGTCTCCTCGCCGCCCACCACCAGCCAAGCGAAGACGAATAGGATGCGAAGCTGCAAAGGGTCCTGTGTCATCGACGGAAGTCGAACACGATCTGAAGAAATTCCGGCCGTTGCTCGATGAGGTGGCCGAGGAAAGCGGGTGCCTCGTCGATCGGCACGATGTGTGTGATCATCGTCTCGCGGATCGCCTGTCCGCGCTCCCGCAGCAGCCGCAGCGTCTCGGCGGAAAGCCGACGCCGGTCCCAGTGCTGCGCGAGGCCGCGGGGGACACGTCCGATCTGGGCGCAGCGGATGCTCAGGCCGTTGTGGTGAAACTCCTCGCCCAGCCGGGTGGCCTCGGCGCCACCCGGATAGAAGGCGAGGTCGATCACCGTCCCC
>JAFKJZ010000481.1 GCA_017305815.1 Hyphomicrobiales bacterium | reverse complement strand
GACGCGCTCGCCTCGACCGCCAATTATCTCGCCAAGATGGGCTGGCGGCATGGCCAGACCTGGGGCTACGAGGTCGAGCTGCCGGCCGGCTTCGACTGGCGCCACGCCGATTCCGGCAAGGCGCTGTCGCTCGACCAGTGGCGCAAGCTCGGCATCCACCGCGTCGCGGGTCGGCCGTTCCCTGCCTCGAACGATACGGCGACGCTCTATGCGCCCGCGGGCGCCGGCGGGCCCGCCTTCCTGCTCCTGCATAACTTCAAGGTGATCAAGCGTTACAACAACGCCGATGCCTATGCGCTGGCCGTCGGCCACCTGTCGGACCGGCTGCGCGGCGGCGGCGAGTTCGTTTCGGGCTGGCCGCGCGACGTGCGGCCGCTTTCGGCGGCCGAGCGGGCCGAATTGCAGCAGCTGCTCGGTCGCCACGGTTATTATTCAGGCTCCGTCGACGGCAAGATCGGCGCCGGCACGCGCCTCGCCATCCGCCAGTACCAGGCGGCCGCCGGCGACATTCCGGACGGCTACGCCTCGACGGGCCTGTTGCAGCAATTGCGGTCTGGCAGGTAAGATCGCCCCCTCAGGAAAGGTCGCGAGGGCAGGCGACCCCCAAATGGCGGGATGTCGTCATGCTGGCTGGTATGCTTCGAAGTTGGGTCGCCCTTATCCTGGCTGCCGTCGCGCTGGCGAGCGCGACGGAGCCCGCCACCGCGCAGTTCCGCGGCGGACCGGCCGGATTCCTCGACCGCCTCTTCGGCATTGAGCGGCCGCCGCCGCAGGACCTGTATCCCGTGCCGCCGGAGGAACTCGGTCGTCGTCGTGGACCGGGCATGCAGCGCCCGCCGCGTCAGTCGAACGATCAGGCGCCGCCGGTGCGCAAGAAGCGTCCGGCCGCGCCGGCCGAACCGATCTATCCGGCGCTCGAGGTCCAGCCCAAGAACCCGGACGCGCGCAAGGTGCTCGTCGTCGGAGATTTCGTCGGCAGCGGCCTCGCCTGGGGGCTGGACCAGGCTTTCGCCGAGGAGCCGCGGCTTGTGGTTATCGACCGCTCCGACGGCTCGTCCGGCTTCGTGCGCGACGATTACCTGGATTGGGCCAGCCGGATTACCGAGCTGCTCGACAGCGAGAAGCCCGACATCGTCGTCGTCGAGATGGGCGCCAATGACCGTCAGCAGATCAAGACCGCGGAGGGCAGGCTTTCGCCCGGCTCGGACGAATGGCGCAAGGCCTATCAGCAGCGCGTCGAGCGCTTCCTGCTGGCGCTGAAGGTTTATGGCAAGCCGGTCTACTGGGTCGGCGCGCCGCCGCTCCGCTCGTCGGACGCCTCGGCCGACATGGCCGAGCTGAACCAGCTGTTCAAGGCGCGGGCCGACGCGGTCGGGGCGCATTTCATCGATGTCTGGGACGGTTTTGCCGACGAGAGCGGCAAGTTCATCGCGCGCGGGCCGGACGTCGATGGCCAGATGCGCAATCTGCGCCTCGGCGACGGCATCAATTTCAGCAAGGCCGGCAAGCGCAAGCTCGCCTTCTTCGTCGAGCGCGACATCCGTCAGAGCAGCGGCCTCGGCTTGCCGATGAGCTCGATCACCCCGACCAATCCGAACGCGGCGACCGAGATCGGTCCGGACGGCAAGGAGCGCAAGGTCGGGCCGGTGGTGTCGCTGACGGAGCCGGATCCGGGCGCCGCCAGCGCCAAGCTCGTCGGCGCCGCCAACGAGGCGGGTCCCGGACCCGCGGCCGATAGCCTGCAATATAAGCTGACCGTCCGCGGCCAGGCGCCGGCGCCGCAGCCGGGCCGGGTCGACGATTTCGCCTGGAAGCCGCCGCATGCGGAGGACGACGGCGCCGCCACGTCCTCGTCCAGCATCGTCGACGGCATCGTCATCCTGCCGGCGCCTACCGCCGCCGTGCCGACCCTGGCGCCCTCGGTGCAGTAGGGGAAGCCCGCACCCCAGCCCTCTCCCGCGCGCGGGAGAGGGGGCCGCATGTGCCCCTCGCCAAAGCGCGTGATCGATGAAGAGCGTTGACCGGAACCCTTACCCGCTTGCGGGAGAGGGCAGGGTGAGGGTCCTGCCGAATCCCATCGCGGAACGCCGCCACCAAAGAAAAAAGCCCCCGCCGGCGACCGGCGGGGGCTTTTCGTTTCGTGGGGGGAACCGTCCCGCCTTACCAGGCGAGGTTGGTCGCGCCCATCAGCTGCTTGTCGATCG
>JAFKJZ010000480.1 GCA_017305815.1 Hyphomicrobiales bacterium | reverse complement strand
TGGTCATCACCTCGCCGACCTTGCGGCCATGCGCGCGGACATAATCTTCCGCCGCCTGGCCCTGGCCGGAGAACAGCTCCAGCCACCAGGACCGCTTCTGCTGGGTGCCGAGTTCGCCGCGACGGAGAAAATCGCCCTCGCTCACCATGCCGACCACCCCGCCGTCTTCCGAAACAACAGGCAGGCCGCTGATCCGGTGCGACAGCATCAGCCGCGCCGCTTCCGCGATGGTGGTGGAAGGGGAAATGCTGATGACCGGGCTGGTCATCACGGTCTCGACTAGCATGGCAGTCTCCCGGAAGTGGGACGGAGAAATGGGCCCATCCGCGAAAGGCGGACGGGAAGAACCGGCCGAGGCTGGCGATCGCCACCGGGCTCCCGTCATCGCAACTGCCGACCATCCGGCAAGCTTCGCAGACCGGACGTCGCCGGCATTGACCTCGATCAAGCCCCAACGCCAAGTTGCGACCGGCGCGGCGACAACGTCAATCCCGGCAACCGCGACGCCCCGTCGCAAGCGCGTGTCATCCCGTCGTCGCGGGTGGATCTTGCTCGCGAAAAGGGTATCGTCGGCGCAATGCTGCAACCTCGGGACGCGCCATGGCCACGCCGATCCTGCTCACCCTCAACCCGGGCTCGTCGACCATCAAGCTCGGTCTCTACGCGCTCGACGAGGGAGGCCCGCGCCGGCTCGGCCGCGGCATCATCGACCTGCAGCACGACCCGCTCAGCCTGCGCATCGACGTGGACGGACAGAGGGCCGAGATCACGCTGACGGCCCGCCCCTCGCCCGACCTGCACGAGGTCATGGAAGAAACGCTGGAATGGCTGGCGCACCACCTGCCGGGGCACCCGATCACAGCGTTCGGCCATCGGGTCGTGCATGGTGGCGCGCGCTTCGCCGGCCCGGAGCGCATCACGGACGAGACGCTGGAGGCGATCGCCGCGCTCACGCCGCTGGCGCCCCTGCACCAGCCGCAGAGCCTGCGGCTGATCAGGGCGATCCGTCATTTCTGGCCCGAGCATCCGCAGACGGCCTCCTTCGACACCGCCTTCCATCGCAGCCAGGACGAACGCGTGCGCCGCTTCGCCCTGCCCCGCGCGCTCTTCGACGAAGGCATCCAGCATTACGGCTTCCACGGGCTTTCCTATCGCTTCATCGCGGGCGAACTCGCCCGGACGGCTCCCGAGCTTGCACGCGGCCGCGTCGTCGTCGCCCATCTCGGCAGCGGCGCCAGCCTTTGCGGGCTCGAAAGCGGCGCGAGCCGCGACACGACCATGGGCTTCTCGACGCTCGACGGCATACCGATGTCGACCCGCTGCGGCGCGCTCGACCCCGGTGTCCTCCTGCACCTGCTGCAACAGCGGGGGCTCGATGCCCAGGCGGTCTCGGACATGCTCTATCACCGCTCCGGCCTCCTGGGGATTTCCGGGATCAGCGCCGATGCGCGCATGCTCGCCGAGAGCGGCGCGCCCGAGGCTCGCCAGGCGCTGGAGATCTTCGCCTTCCGCATCGCCCAGTCGGTGGCGGCGCTCGCGACCACCTTGGGAGGGCTGGACGGCGTCGTCTTCACCGCCGGGATCGGCGAGCACCAGCCGGCCGTGCGCGCCGCCGTCTGCGCGCATCTCGCCTGGCTCGGCGCCGCGATCGACCCGGAGGCGAACGCCGCCAACGCCACCCGCATCGAGGCGGCGTCCAGCCGGATCGCCGTGCGGGTGATCCCGACCGACGAGGAGCAGGTAATCGCCGAGGAGGCCGCCACCCTGCTGCGGGGCATCCTGCCAAACGCGGTTTGATGCCGATCAAGGCAAGCGCCGGCCGCATCCCGCAGGAATCGGGTCGCCGGCATGAGGAAAACCAGGCGGCGTCGAACGTGACGCCGGTCCGAGCGGAGGAAGGATCGAAGATGACCGACGCCAATAAGGCCAGCGCCGAGGAACTCGCGCTGATCGACCGCTACTGGCGCGCCGCCAACTATCTCTCGGTCGGCCAGATCTACCTGATGGACAATCCGCTGCTGCGCGAGAAGCTGCGGATCGACCATGTGAAGCCGCGCCTGCTCGGCCACTGGGGCACGACGCCGGGCCTCAACTTCCTCTATGCCCATCTGAACCGCGTCATCCGGCGCGACGACCTCGACGTCATCTTCATCTGCGGCCCCGGCCATGGCGGCCCGGCGGTGGTCGCCAACACCTATCTCGAAGGC
>JAFKJZ010000160.1 GCA_017305815.1 Hyphomicrobiales bacterium | reverse complement strand
GCCATGTTGCTGTTGATGACGGTGAGCACGCCCTCGGCCGCTTACTCGGTCCCGAGGCCGAGCGTCGTCGCCAGCTCGCCGATCACGCGGGCGGAGCCGGCCGCATCGAGCTTCATGCCGCCGCCAAGAAAGTCCTCGGCATCGAGTCGGCCGAGCACGAGATTGGCGTCCGTCACGGTCGGTTCGCTGCCGCCGCGGCCATAGGCGGCGGGGCCCGGCACGGCGCCGGCGCTCTTCGGCCCGACGCGGAAGGCGCCGCCGCGATCGAGATGGGCGATCGAGCCGCCGCCGGCGCCGATCGTGTGGATGTCGATCATCGGCGAGAGCAGCGGGAAGCCGGCGATCGAGGTGGAGCGGGCATCCGTCTCGGCATAGACGCCGTCGACGATGATGCCGATATCCGCGCTGGTGCCGCCGATGTCGAAGGTGATCAGGCGCTTGCGCTCGGCCAGTTCGCCGATCCAGGCGCCGCCGAGCACGCCGGCGGCGAGGCCGGAGAGCAGCGTCAGCGTCGGCTTGTCGGAGACCATGCCGGCGGTGGCGACGCCGCCATTCGACGCCATGATGCGCAGCTCGCCTTCGAGGCCGGCGGATTTCAGCGCCGTCTCCAGATGCTCGATATAGGTGCGGACCTTCGGGCCGATGAAGGCGGCCAGCGCCGCGGTGGTGAAGCGCTCGAACTCGCGGAACTGCGGCGACACGAAGGACGAGGTGGTGACGAAGGCGTCCGGCATGATCTCCGCGACGATCTCGCGGGCGCGGTTTTCATGCGCGGGGTTCAGATAGGAGAACAGGAAGCAGATGGCGACGGACTGCACGCCCTCGGCCTTCAGTTCCTCGGCCGCCCGGCGCACCGCTTCCTCGTCGAGCGGCTCCAGCTCGGCGCCGGTTGGCGGCGCCAGGCGGCCGCCCACCGTCTTGCGGTGCCGCCGCTTGACCAGCGGCCGGTCCTGCCACGGCAGTTCCTGCCGGATCGAGTAGTGCTGGACGCGCTGATGGCGACCGATATGGATGATGTCGCGAAAACCCTCATTGGTGATCATGCCGGCGACGACACCCTTGTGCTCCAGCACCGCGTTGGTGGCCGTCGTCGTGCCGTGGAACACGTAGTCGATCTCGCCGGTTTCCACGCCGGCGGCGGCGCAGAGCTCGATCACACCCTGAATCACGCCGCGCGACGGATCGTCGGGCGTGGTCGAAACCTTGTGGATCTCGACCCGACCGCTCGCGAGGTCGCAGTAGACGAGGTCGGTGAACGTGCCGCCGACGTCGACGCCGATCGCTTTCATCGCCTTGCCCTCAAGCCACGGGCGCGAAGGGCGCGAACTGGCCCGTATAGGGCTTGGCGATCGGCTTCGCGTATCCCTGCCGCTTCGAGGTGCCGAGGCCGAGCGACACCAGCGCCTCGACCAGCTTGACGCCGGACGAGACGCCGTCGATCGCCGGCGCGCCGATCTCGCGCGTGATCAGCGCCATCAGGTCCGACATGCCGCCGCAGCCGAGCAGCACCGAGTCGGCATGATCCTCCGTCAGCGCGCGGCGGCATTCCTCGATGATGATCGCCTGCGCGTTGGAGCCTTCCTCTTCCAGTTCCAGCACCGGCAAATCGGTCATGCGGATGTTGCGGCATTTGTGGGTCATGCCATAGGCGTGGACGAGATGCTCCATCGTCGCCCGCGACCGCTCCAGCATCGAGACGATGGTGAAGCCGTTGCCGATCAGGCTGGCGGCATGCATCGCGGCTTCCGCGATGCCGACAACCGGACCGCGCGCGATCTCGCGCGCCGCGGCTAGGCCCGGATCGCCGAAGCAGGCGATGACATAGCCGTCGCAGCCTTCTGCCTCGCCCTTCCGGACCTCGTCGATGACGCCGATGGCGGCGAATGCTTCGTCGTAAAAACCCTCGATCGAGACCGGGCCCATGCTCGGCGACACCGCGACGATCTCGGTGCCGGGCGCCGCCACGGCCCGCGCCGCCGCGCCGATCTTCTCCGTCATGGTCCAGGTGGTGTTCGGGTTGATGACCTTGATCTTCATGGCGTGCTCCGGATGTCAGGCGGCGATCGGGTTGAAGCGGGAAAGCTCGACCTCCGGCTTCACGCCGGAAACGAGATCGGCCAGCACGCGTCCGGATCCGCAGGACATCGTCCAGCCGAGCGTGCCGTGGCCGCTGTTGAGATAGAGGTTGGAATAGCGCGTCCGGCCGATCAGGGGCGGCCCGTCCGGCGTGACCGGGCGCAGGCCCGACCAGCGCTCGGCGGTCTGGATCGCTCCCTCGGGCACGCGTGGAAAAAGCTGGCGAAGGCTGTGGATCAGCCCGGCATAGCGGCCTTCCGGCCGCGACAGGTCGTAGCCGGCGAGTTCCGCCGTGCCGCCGACGCGGATGCGGTCGCCGAGATTGGTGATGCCGATCTTGTAGGTCTCGTCGCCGACGGTGGAGCGCGGCCCGACCGCGTCGGGATCGGCGGCGATGGTCAGCGAGTAGCCCTTGACCGGATAGATCGGCAGATCGATGCCGAGTGGCCTGAGCAGGCCGCGCGAGGCGACGCCGAGCGCGGTGACGACAGCGTCGGCCTCGATCTCTCCGGCGGCGGTGCGGACGGCGCGGACCCTGTCGCCCTCAGTGACGAGCGACTGGACGGCCTCGCCGAGGCGGAAGCGCACGCCGCGCGCCGCCGCCTCGGCCGCCAGCGCCTGGGTGAAGCGGTAGCAGTCGCCGGTCTCGTCCGTCTCCAGCAGCACGCCGCCGAGGATGCCGGAGCGCGGCGAGAGATTGGGTTCGCGCGCCATCACGTCGGCATGGCCGAGCTGGCGATAGGGCACGCCGAGCTCGTCCAGCACCTTCAGGTCGGTGTCGTAGCCGGCGATCTGGGCCGCGTCGCGGAAGGCGACCAGCAGGCCGCGCTGGCGGCCGGCATAGTCGATGCCGATCTCGCTGCGCAATTCGCGAAAACAGTCGCGGCTGTATTCGGCGATCCGCACCATGTGGCGCTTCGAATTGACATAGTCCGACGCGCCGGAGGCTCGCCACATCCGCCACAGGAAGGTCGCCATGTCGCGGTCGGGCATGCGCCCGAACCGCAGCGGCGGATATTTGGCGAAGGCGAAGCCGATCGCCTTGCGGACGAGCCCCGGAAACGCCCAGGGCGAGGACAGCGCCGGGGAGATCTGGCCGGCATTGCCATAGCTGGTGCCCTGGCCGGCCGCCGGATGCCGCTCGATGACGGTCACCTCGTGGCCGGCCCTCGACAGGTACCAGGCGCTCGTGACGCCGACGACGCCCGCTCCCAGAACGACGACATGCATGATGGATCTCCCGCGCGGCCGCGCCTCAGAGCTCGGTGATGATGCCGTAGTTCTGCGGCTGGCGATGGGCCTTGAAGTTGAAGATCTCCTTGCGGATGTCGCTGCAGGCGTCGAGATCGCAGACGGCGGTGATCACCTCGTCGCCGAGCGTCGAGGTGAGCGCGACGATCTCGCCGGTCGGCGCGACGATGCAGGAATGGCCGAGCAGCATGCTGCCCTCTTCCATGCCGGCCTTGCCGGCGGCGGCGCCCCAGGTGCCGTTCTGGTAGGAGCCGGCCTGCATCGACAGCAGGTGGTGGAAGGAGTTCAGGTGATCGTGCTGCGGCACCGGCGGATTGTGAGTCGGCGTATTGTAGCCGCCGCAGACCAGCTCGACGCCCTTCAGGCCCATCACGCGCCAGGTCTCCGGCCAGCGGCGGTCGTTGCAGATGAACATGCCGATCTTGGCGCCATCGACCTCATAGACCGGGAAGCCGAGATTGCCGGGCTCGAAATAGCGCTTCTCGAGGTGCTGCCAGGGTCGGTAAGCCTCGTATTCCTTGTGGCCCGGCAGGTGCACCTTGCGATACTTGCCGACGATCTCGCCCTTGGTGTTGACGGCGATCGAGGTGTTGAAATGGCGGACCTTGCCGTCCTCGATGATCAGCTCCGCATAGCCGAGGTTGAAGCCGACGCCGAGCGAGGCGGCAAGCTCGAACAGCGGCCGCGTCGCGGCATTCGGCATCTCGGTCTCGAACCACGCGTCGACCTCGGCCTGATCCTCCATGTACCAGCGCGGGAAGAAGGTGGTGAGCGCCGTCTCGGGGAACACGACGAAGGTGGCGCCGCGCGACTTGGCTTCCTTCATCATCTCCATCAGGCGGGCCACCACTTGGCCCCGGGTTTCGGCGCGCGCGATCGGTCCCAGCTGGGCGACGGCGAGGTTCAGTTTTCTGGCCATTTTGCGGTCCTGGTTCGTGAGGGGGCCCGACGGCTCGTCAGCCGCCGAGATAGAGTGTCTTGACGTGGTCGTTGTCGATCAGCTCGGCCGAGGGACCCTCGAGGCCGACGGCGCCCGTCTCCATGACGTAGGCGTACTGGCTGATCCGGAGCGCCATGCGCGAGTTCTGCTCGACGAGGATGACGCTGACCTTCTCGTCGCGGTTGACCTCGAGGATCAGCCGCGCGATGTCGCGCACGACCAGCGGCGCGAGGCCGAGCGAGGGCTCGTCGAGCAGCAGCAGCCTCGGCTTGGTCATCAGCGCGCGGCCGATGACCAGCATTTCCTGCTCGCCGCCCGACAGCGTGCCGGCGTTCTGGCGGATGCGTTCGCGCAGGCGCGGGAAGCGGGTCAGGATGCGTTCGAGATCGCTGCTCACCTGGACCCGGTCGCGCCGCGTATAGGCGCCCATCATCAGGTTGTCGCGGATGCTCATATGCGGGAAGACGCGGCGACCCTCGGGCACCATGGCGATGCCGCGCTGCACGAGTTCGGCCGGCTGCAGGCGGTCGACCCGCTCGCCCTCGAACCAGATCTCGCCGGCGGCCGGGCGCGTCAGGCCGGTCACGGCCTTCAGGATCGTCGACTTGCCGGCGCCGTTGGCGCCGATCAGCGAGACCACCTGTCCCTCGTCGAAGGCGATGGAGACGTCGCGGACGGCCGAGACCTTGTCGTAGTTGACGGTCAGGTTGCGGGCTTCGAAGTAGCGCATGATGTCTCCTGTCCCGCTCAGTGGCCGATCGTTTCGTCGTCCTGGCCCAGATAGGCCTCGATCACCGCCTCGTTGGCGCGGATCTCTTCCGGTGTTCCCTCTGCAATCTTCGAGCCGAAGCTGATGACGACGATGCGATCGGGGATGCGCATGACGGCGCGCATGTCGTGCTCGACGAGCAGCACGGTGATGCCGCGGCGGCGTATGCCCTCGACCATGGTCACGGCGCGGTCGGTCTCGTCGACGTTCATGCCGGCGAAAGGCTCGTAGAGGAGGAGCAGCTTTGGTTGCGCCGCCATGGCGATGGCGATGCCGAGCGAGCGCAGATAGCCGTGCGGCAGGTTGCGGGCGAGTTCGTTGCGGACGTGGGAAAGGCCGAGATAGTCGAGGATCTCGTCGGCGCTCTCGCGGAAGCGGGCCTCGTCGGCGCGCGCGGCGCGGGTCGACAGGAAAACGCCGAGCGGGCCGGCATTCTGGCCGAGCTGATGGCCGATGACGACATTGTCGAACGCCGTCATCTCCTTGAAGACCGTCGTTTCCTGGAAGGTGCGGACGATGCCCTTGCGGGCGACGAGATGCGGCTTTAGCCCGCTCACCACCTCGCCCTTGTAGCGGACCTGGCCCGAGGTCGGCGTCAGGAAGGAGGAGATCAGCTTAAAAAGTGTGCTCTTGCCGGCGCCGTTCGGGCCGATCACCGAAAGGACCTGGCCTTCCTCGACGTCGAAGCTGACATTGTTGACCGCCGTCAGGCCGCCGAACTGCTTGGTGAGGCCCTCGACCTTGAGAATGCTCATCTGGCGCCTCCCGCGCGGCGGGAGAGCAGGGCGCGCAGGCTGAGCAGGCCGTTCGGCAGGAACAGCATGACGGCGATCATCAGGATGCCGTAGACGAGCGCCTGGTATTCCTGGATCGAGCGCAGCAGCTCGAAGGCGACGACCAGGGTGAAGGTGCCGACGATCGGCCCGAGGACGAAGTCGAGCCCGCCGAGGAAGCAGTAGAGCATGAAGTTGATCGAATCCGCTACCGTGTAGGTCTGCGGGTAGATGTTCTGCTGCAGGCTGGCGAAACAGCCGCCGGCGATGCCGCCCATGAAGCAGCAGATCGCGAAGGCGAGGACGCGGAAGCGGGCGACGTCGATGCCGATCGACGCGGCGAGTTCCTCGTTCTGGCGCATCGAGCGGAACACCCAGCCGATCCGGCTGATGTTCAGGCGCCAGATCGCGAAGAAGCCGAGGAGCAGCATGGTGGCGGCGAAGAGATAGAAGGCGAGCGGCGAGTTCAGGCCGGGCGGATTGGGGATGTTGAGCACGCCGTGCCCCACGCTGCCGGCATTCACGAAGGCGAGCCGCGCCGCCTCCGTGAGGCTCAGCGTCACCATGGCGAAGTAGATGCCGCGCAGCCGCAGCAGCGGCCAGCCGATCTGGATGCCGATGGTTGCGGCGACGAGGCCGGACAGCGGCAGCGCGATCCAGAAGTTGAAGCCCAGCATCGTCGTCAGAATGCCGGTGGTGTAGCCGCCGATCAGGGCGAAGGCGCCCTGGGCGATGTTGACCCGGCCGATCGAGAAGGTGAGCCAGACGCCGAGGCTGCCGAAGGAGAGCAAGCAGGCATTGGTCAGCACGTTGAGCCAGTAGGGCTGGCCACCGACCAGCAGCGGCAGCACGCCGTAGAGGGCGATCGCCAGCGGTATGGCGGTCATGAGGAACCGCCTCATCTCGGCCGCGCCGCGGTTCGGGGCGGTGTCGGCGGTGGCGTCGAGGACGGCAGCCATCGTCACGTCTCCACTTTCCAGAGATTGAGGAAGATCAGCCCCACGGCTTGCCCATGATTCCCTGCGGCCGGAACAGCAGGAACAGGATCAGGCCGATGAAGATGATCAGGTAGGTGACCGAACCGGGGAAGAAGGCGTAGCCAAGCGCCTCGGCGAAGCCGAGCGTCACGGCGCCGAGCAGCGCGCCCGACATGACGCCGGCGCCGCCGATCATGATCATGATGAAGGCCTTGGTCGAAATCGCCGTGCCGATGCCGGCATTGACGCCGGAGATCGAGATGAGCAGCGCGCCTGCGATGCCGGCGAGCGCCGCGCCAAGGCCGAAGCCGAGCGTCGAGATGCGCGGCACGTCGACGCCCATCAGCAGGGTCGCCGTGCGGTCCTGCGCGAGCGCGCGCATGGCGCGGCCGGTGCGCGAATAGTTGACGAAGAGGAGCACCAGCACGATTAGCGCCAGCGAGATGCCGAGCACGAGCAGGCGGTTCGCCGGCAGGAAGGCGTCGCCGAACCTGTAGACGCCGGAGATGATCGGCGGGATGCCGCGCTGCTTCTCGCCGAACAGCGACAGCGCGACATTCTCGAGCAGCAGGGCGGTTCCGACCGCCAGCAGCATGGTGTTCTCCTCGCGTGAGGAGTTCTTCATCACGCGGCGGAAAAAGACGGATTCGAGCACCATGCCGATCACGCCGACGATCACCAGGGCGCCAAGCAGCCCGAGCGGGAAGGGCAGGCCCCACACCACGACCGCGTAGTAGACGACGAAGCCGCCGATCATGAACATCTGGCCGTGCGCGAAGTTGAGCACGTTCATGATGCTGAAGATCAGCGTGATGCCGAGAGCGATCAGCGCGTAGTTCGCCGACAGAAGCATGCCGTTGACGAGGATCTGGGTCATGGCGTCCGACCTGGATTGAGGAAGGCGGGGCATGGACCCGGCCGGCAGCAGCCGGCCGGCCGGGCGCGGCAGGCTTATTCGACGCTGCCGACCGACAGCGTCGTGAGTTCGCCGCCCTTGGTCTCGGTGATCACCATTGGCACGCCGATCTGGCGCTTCTGGCCGAAGTCGGCGGTGCCGACATACTTGACCATCGCGTCTTCCTTCAGGAACGGGTTCTTCATCTCGAATCCGGGGATCGCCGCCTTGAACACCTCGATGTCGTCGATGGCGGCCGGGCCGGCCTTCTGCAGCGTGCCGAGGATCATCTCGAGCGCGTAGGCCTTGGTGCCGGCCTCGTCGTTCCATTCGCCAGCGATCTTGGTGTAGCGATCGATGAACTCCTCCATGTAGGGGGAGCGGATTTCCGGCGTCGACGCGCCGCCGATCGAGATCAGGCCGCTGCCCATCTCGCCGGCGACCTCGTTGATGATCTTCATGTCCTGCGCGGATTCGGCGCCGAACAAGCCGGTGTAGCCCATCTCGCGGGCGGCGCGCATGATCTGCGGCGCATGGGCCGGGGCGACCGACGACATGACGATCAGGTCGGGGTTCTTGGCGACGACATTGCCGACGATCGGGAAGAAGTCGGTGATGCTGGCCTCGTAGGTGTCGTCCTTGGAGACGATGTCGAGACCGAGGGCCTCGGCGACCTTGACGCCTTCGTCGCGCTGCAGCAGTCCGTCGGAGTCGTTGCGGGCGATGAAGGCGACCTTCTTCACGCCGCGCTCTTCCTTGAGGATCTTGTACATGACCGGCGCGACCTGGTAGCTCGCGACCATGCCAAGCACGGCGTTCTCGGCCGGCGCCGTGTAGAGCGAGCGGGCGAACGCATAGGGGAAGTACATCGCCTTGTTCTTCTCGGCGATCGGCCGAACCGACGTCGCCGTCGTGTCCATGTTCGGTCCGATGATGTACTTGATGCCTTCACCGGTCAGGCGCTCGGCGCCGGAGACGGTCAGCTTCGGATCGTTGCGGTCGTCGACCGAGACGATTTCGATCTTGTACTTGTCGCCACCGATCTCGATGCCGCCCTTCTCGTTCCACATCTCGGCCGTGGCGAGCGCCGAGAACTTGTTGACGAGGCCCCAGGAGGCTTCCGGGCCGCTCATGACGCCGAGCTGGCCGATCTTCAGGACCTTCTCCGCCGCGAGCGCGCCGGAGGGGGCAGCCATGACGGCTGCGAGAACCAGGGCACCGGTGCTCATCAGCATGGTGCGGCGGGATAGTTGGATCATCGACAGTCTCCCAGGAAGGCTGCGGCACCCACGGTGCCGGCGGGGTTGTGTTCCGGAGTAATTCGTCGGTCGCATACGTTCTTTATAGAGAACGTCATGCCTCATACGGCACGGACACTACAGATCAGACGGATGGGAGCTGTCAACGCGGTCGGCGCGCAATTTTTGTGCTCGCTCAACATTCGTGCAAATGCCCGCGACCGGGCCGGCGCAATGCTGCGACTCTGGGCAACCGGAAATCGAAAAGCGCCGGGATTGCTACCCACGAGCCCGGCGGCGCGGGTGGCGGCGGGGTTCGCGCGGCGGGGCGGGGAGACAGGGAGGGGCGGGCGCGGCCGTGCAGACCGCGCCGGACGGGCGAAGCCGTCGCCGGCGGCCGGATCAGCCGATCGCCAGCGGCACCTGGATCATCGGGAAGTCGGGCGGCATGCGGCCGAGCACCGCCTGGTTTGCGGCGACCGCGGCGCGGACCATCTCGCGGGCAAGCTGTTCCTCGCGCGGCGCCATCGCCGAGAGCAGGCCCGAGCAGGTGAAGACATAGGCGACTTCGCCGAAGCGGTTGAAGATCGGCATGCCGAGCGCCATCAGTCCGTCGGTGAATTCGCCGACGCTGCGGGCATAGCCGCGCTTGCGGGTGGCGGCGATCTCGGCGCGCACGGCCTCCGGCGAAGTCAGCGTCGCCGCGGTGTAGCGGACCGGCTGCCAGCTCTCCATCCAGCGGTCGATCTTCTCCTGCGGCTGCCAGGCGAGATAGGCGCGGCTGTTGGCGACCGAATCCCGCGGCATGTGGTGGCCGATCGGGAACGAGACCTCCATCTGCTGCGGGCCGTTGAATTTGTCGACGACGACGAAGCTGTCGTCCGGCTGCGGCTGGGTCAGGACCGCCGGGATCTCGATCCGGCGGACCAGCTGCGTCAGCTCGGCGCGGATGCGGTCGAGCTGTGGCGAACCCATCAGCGACGACGCCGCGGCGATGATGCCGGCATGCAGCTCATAGGTCTTGGCGCGGGTGTCGAACGACAGCCATCCGAAATGCGTCAGCGTCTTCAGGATGTTGTGGCAATGGCTCTTGGAGATTCCGAGATTAGTGGAAATCTCGGCGAGCGAGGCGATGTGGGGCGGCGTGCGGTTGATGTAGTCGATCACCGCGATGGCGTTCTCCAGCGCCGGCACCAGGCCGGGCGCCTGCGTCTTCGGCAGTTCGAGGTCCTGCGCGGTCAGGTACCAGCGCGCGCCCTCCTGCTGGAGCTGCGACTTGTAGAGCCCCACGCCCGAAGCCGGCTTGCCTTCCTCTGACATTCACGATCCTTCCTGCAGCCGGGCCAGGTGCCGTCCGGCCGATGCCTCAAGGGCATGCCAGCGCGACACGGCCGGCGTCAACCCAATCCCGAGGGCGAGACCGTTCCGCCGGCGTCGGCCATGCCTGCCCGTTCGGCAGTTGACCAAACCTTCGGCGTCCATCGCCGCCTCTTTGAGCTTGACCCATCCTAGCTGATCCAAACAATCTATAGAAGAAATGATATCCTATTAGCAGAACGATCGCTAGCACATCGCAATTTGCCCCCGTCGAGCATCGGAGATAGGCCCGTGGCGCAGGACGTCCAGATCCACATCGACCCCGAACTGGTGGAACGCTACATCATGGAGATGGGCCGGTTCGGCGCCTATGCCGGCACCGGCGTCTGGCGCACCGTCTATTCGCCCGAATGGGTGCAGGCGACCGACCAGTACGCGGCCTGGTGCGAGGAGGCCGGCCTCGCCGTCACGCGCGACGCGGTCGGCAATGTTTGGGGCCGGCTGCAGGGCTCCGGGCCGGGCGGCTCGATCGTCTCCGGCTCGCATATCGACACGCAGCGTCCCGGCGGCCGCTATGACGGCACGCTCGGCGCGCTCGCCGGCCTGATCGCGCTCAAGGTGCTGAAGGCGCAGTTCGGCCAGCCGAAGCGCACGCTCGAGGCGCTCTCGCTCTGCGAGGAGGAGGGCAGCCGCTTCCCCTCGACCAATTTCTGGGGCTCGCGCGCCATCACCGGCCGCATCGAGCCGGGCGCGGCCGAGGCGATGCAGGGCTATGACGACGAGACCATGGCCGACGCGATGCGCGCCGTCGGGCTCGATCCCGCCCGCATTCCCGAGGCGAAGCGCGACGACATCGACAGCTTCGTCGAGCTGCATATCGAGCAGGGGCCGATCCTCGAGCATGCCGGCCTGCCGGTCGCCGTGGTCGACGCCATCACCGGCATCCGCCACTACAACGTCACCATCACCGGCGAGCAGAACCACGCCGGCGCCTTCCCGATGGACCTGCGCCGCGATCCGATGGCCGGCTTCGCCGAGATCGCGTCCGGAGTCATCAACACCGCCCACCGCATGGGCCGTCCCGCCGTCACCACGGTCGGCCGCGCCGTGGTGGAACCGAACTACCCCGCCGTCGTGCCGCACAGCGTCAACTTCACCGTCGACGCGCGCCATCCCGATCCCGGGCAGCGCGCCATCCTCTATGCCCGCCACGAGGCGCTGATGCAGGAAGTCGCCGAGCGGCGCGGGCTGGAGATTTCGTGGAACCATTACGTGAACCACGAGCCCTGCCTGTCCGATCCAGGCCTCGTCGCCACCTTCCAGAAGGCGGCTGCGGCGCAGGGCATTCCCTTCATGACCATGCCGAGCGGCGCCGGCCACGACAGCCAGCAGATGGAGCACATCGCCAAGGTTGTGATGATCTTCGTGCGCTCGAAGGACGGCCGCAGCCATACGCCGGAGGAATTCTCCTCGATCCCCGACATCGTCGACGGCATCCGCGTGCTCGCGGCCGGCCTCCACGCCCTTGCCTACTGATCCCCCCAGCTTTTCCCGCCCAAGCGTTCAAGGAACCGACAGAATGGACGTCATCGTCAAGAACGGAACGGTCGTCACCGCCAGCGGAGTCTCGCAGGCCGATATCGGCATCAAGGACGGCAAGATCGTGCAGATCGGCGGCACGCTGGAGAGCGCCGATCGCATCGTCGACGCCAGCGGCTGCTACGTCATGCCGGGCGGCGTCGACGTGCACACCCATCTCGATTCCGGCGATTTCGGCACCAAGTCGGCCGATGATTTCGGCTCCGGCACCATCGCGGCCGCCTGCGGCGGCACGACGACGGTGGTCGACTTCTGCTCGCAGGACCGCGGCCAGAGCCTCGGCGACGCCATCGCCTATTGGGATTCCAAGGCCGAGGGCAAGGTCGCCATCGACTATGGCTACCACATGATCGTCACCGACATGAACGACGGCGTCTTTGCCGAGCTGGCGACGCTGCCGGACCGCGGCATCACCTCGTTCAAGCTGTTCATGGCCTATCGCGGCATGAACATGATCGACGACGTCACCATGCTGAAATCGCTCGAACAGGCGAAGAAGTATGGCGCGCTCGTCATGGTCCATGCCGAGAACGGCGATGCCGCCGACTACCTGCGCGACAAGTTCGTCGCCGAGGGCAAGACCGAGCCCTACTATCACGCGCTGAGCCGTCCGCCGCGCATCGAGGCGGAGGCGACCGCCCGCGCCATCGCGCTCGCCGAGATCGTCGACACCTCGATCTATATCGTGCACCTCACCTGTGGCGAGGCGCTTGACGAACTGCTGCGCGCGAAGCGCCGCGGCGTCGACGCGCTGGCCGAAACCTGCACGCAATATCTCTACCTGACCAAGGAAGACCTCGCCCGGCCGAATTTCGAGGGCGCGAAGTTCGTCTTCACCCCGCCGGCGCGCACCGTGGAGGATCAGGAGATCCTCTGGAAGGCGTTGCAGGACCGCGTGCTCGAAACGGTCTCGTCCGACCATTGCTCCTGGCTGTTCAAGGGCCACAAGGACAAGGGCCGCGACGACTTCCGCAAGATCCCGAACGGCGCGCCCGGCGTCGAGGAGCGGCTGATGATGGTCTATCAGGGCGTCAATCAGGGCCGGCTGAGCCTGCCGGAATTCGTCGATCTCGTCGCCACCCGTCCGGCGCAGGTGTTCGGAATGTTCCCGCAGAAGGGCACGATCGCGGTCGGCTCCGACGCCGACATCGTGATCTGGGATCCGGAGGCGACGACGGTGATCACCCAGTCCGAGATGCACAACAACATGGACTACTCGTCCTATGAGGGCCATGCGGTGAAGGGCATGCCGAAGACGGTGCTGCTGCGCGGCAAGGTCATCGTCGAGGACCGCGACTATGTCGGCACGCCGGGCGAGGGCCAGTTCCTGAAGCGCGCCAAATATGTGCGGCCCGGCAAGCCGGCCTGATCCGGCGCGTCCGAACCGCAGACGAATTGGCCCGAAGCCGCGACAGGCGGCTTCGGGCTGACAACCTGTTTTCCGCCGCGCGACGCGCCCTTCAGGCGCGAAGATTGGCGAGCAACGGCGCCAGCGTCCGCTGCGCCTCGGCCGCGGCGCGGTAGGCGGCCAGCATCCGTGCGGCGCGATCCGCCGTTTCGGGATCCGGCTCGTGCCGCTGCTCGATCCGGTGCAGCCCGAGCAGCGGCTGCATGTCGGCCCAGTTTCCGGTCGCGACCATGGCGAGCGCCGCCGCGCCGAGCGAGGCCGATTGCTGGTCGATCGAGGTCTTGACGATCGCGCAGTCGAGAAGGTCGGCCATCGCCTGCCGCATCAGCGGGCTGCGGGCGCCACCGCCGACGATGGTCATGGCAGGATTGATATCGGTTAGCCGGCGCAATTCGTCGAGCGCGACGCGGAGGCCGAGCGCGATGCCCTCGATCGTCGCCCGCAGCATGTCGGCCTTGCCGTGGCGGAGGTCGAGGCCGACAAAGGCGCCGCGCACCTCCGGCCCGCCCTCCAGGCTGGTGCCGCCGCCGAGCGTCGGCACGAAGAGGAGGCCGTTGGCGCCGAAGGGCGCGCTCGCCGCCTGTGCCGGACGAGAAGATCGAGGTGGCCGAAATGACCTGGCCCGGCACGACATGGGCGAAGGCGAAGGGACGGACGCGGCTGTCGAGCACCGGCTTCGCCGACGACACGGTGAGCCAGCTCGACGAGCCCATCGAGCCGTAGAAATCGCCTTCCGAGAAGGTGCGGGCGCCGAGCGCCATGCAGCTGTTGTCGACGCCGCCGGCGACGACGACGACGTCGCCCGGCAGGCCGAGTTCGGCGGCGATCTCCGGCAGGACCGTTCCGAGGATGGCGGTCGACGGCACTATCTCGGGAAAGAGCGCGCGGTCGACGCCGGCCGCGTTGAGGATTTCGTCCGAGAAGGCGCGGGCATGCAGGTCGTAGGCGCCGCTGCCCGAAGCATAGGACGGGTCGGTGGCGTGGATGCCGCAAAGGCGCAGGTTGATGAAATCCTTGCTGCCGGCGATCGAGCGGGTGCGGGCGAAGATTCCGGGGTGGTTCGCCTTGAGCCAGAGGATCTTGAACAGCGGATAGAGCCCGGCCGGAAAGCCATTGCCGGTCAGGCCATACCAGCGCTCATAGTCGAAGCGGCGGAAGAAGTCCTCCGCCTCGGCGCCGGCCCGTGCGTCCGACCAGATCGGCACGCGCTGCATCAGCGGCCGGTCGTCGGCGTCGAGCGGGATGCAGCCGAGGCTGTGGCCGGAAATGCTGATCGCGCCGACGGCGGCGCGGTCGACGCCTTCGGCGTCGAGCAAAGCGCGGATGCTGGCCGAGACGGCGTCCCACCACTCGCCGAGATCCTGCTCGTGCAGGCCCGGCGCCGGGAAATAGGTGCGGTAGTTCTGTACCCTCTCGGCGAGGCAGGCGCCGGTCGCCTCATAGAGCGCCGACTTGACGCCGCCGGTGCCGAGATCGAGCGCCAGGACCGTCCGGGCCATGATGGTCAGGCCCTCTCGTTGGCGGGGGCGATGGCGAGCCGGCCGCCCGGCAGCGCGTCGACCTGCTTCACCAGCTCGATCGCCGAGGCGGTGTTGATGCCGAAGCGGGTGACGCCAAGCGCCACCATCTCGGCGACGGTGGCGAGATCGCGGATGCCGCCCGAGGCCTTGATGCCGGCGCGGCCGGCGACGACCGCGGCGATAAGGCGGATGCGCGGCAACGTCGCCGCCGCCGGCGTCCAGCCGGTGCCGGTCTTGACGAAAGCGGCGCCGCTCGCGGCGACGATGTCGGCCGCCGTCTCGATCTCGGCATCGGTCAGGTGATGCAGTTCGAGGATGACCTTGAGCGGCACCGGCGCGGCCGCTTCGATCACCGCCGCGATTTCGTCGCGGACATAGTTGAGGTCGCCCGACTTCAGGCGGCCAACATTGATCATCATGTCGAGTTCGTCGGCGCCGGCCTCGCGCAGCGCCGCCGCCTCGGCGACCTTGATCACCGTCATGTGGCCGCCGGACGGGAAGCCGATCGGCCCGCCGACCAGCGTGCGGCCGCCGGCCGGCACCAGCGAGCGCAGCAGCGGCACGAAATTCGGCAGCGCATGCGCCGCGATGAAGCCGTTCTCGACCGCGAGCGCCGCGAGCGAGCGGATATCGGCCTCCGCGTGGAAGGTCTGGACCGCGCTGATGTCGATCCTCTGCGCGAGGTCGGCGGCGCTGAGGCTGGTGGGGGTCTTGAACATGGGGCCGCTTTCTTCGGTTTGGTACTGTCGCTACGGGCATGGCGGGGCGTGGCTCGGGCTCGCCCAAGCCGGCCCTCTTGGACTGCCGCGTCTAGATCCGGGCCGTCGAGCGCATGTGGCTCAGCGTCTTCTTCATCCGCTTGAAGCTCTCGACATGCGCCTCGCCGCGCCGGAGCGCCACGGCGGTCGACAGGATGTCGACCACGACGAGGGCGGCGATGCGCGAGATGGTCGGCGTGTAGATGTTGGTGTTTTCGAGCGTCTCGGTCAGCAGGACGATGTCGCAGGCGTCGGCGAGCGGCCCCTCATTGCCGGTGATGCCGATGACGGTGGCGCCGTTCTCGCGGGCGAGCTTCGCCACCTCGACGGTCGAGCGCGTCGTGCCGGTATTCGAGATGGCGACGGCGACGTCGCCGGGCTTCAGGAGCGAGGCGACCATCACCTGCTGGTGCGAGTCGATCTCGGCGCCGCAGGGCACGCCGAACAGCGGGAACTTCTGCTGTGCGTCGAGCGCGACGATGCCGGAGGCGCCGAAGCCGAAGAACTCGATCCGCTGCGCCGCCACCAGCGCGTCGACGGCGCGGGCGAGCGCCGGCGATTCCAGCCGGTTGCGGGCCCAGTCGAGGCTGGTCATCGTGTAGTCGAAAATCTTGCGCGCCACCTGGTCCGGGCTGTCGGCGTCTGTGATGACCGAATGGGTCGCCGGCACGCCGGGCGCCAGGCTCTGGGCCAGCCGCAGCTTGAAGTCCTGGAAGCCGTCGCAGCCGATCGCGCTGCAGAAGCGGATCACGGTCGGCTGGCTGACGCCGGCGAGCAGCGCCGTCTCGGCCACCGTCGCGGAGAGAATGCGACGCGGGTCCTCGAGGACGATGTCGCAGACCTTGCGATCGGACTTCCTCAGCTCGGCGCGGAGCCCGCGCGCGACTTCGAGGATGTTGCCGGTCCCGCCGACCGAGGCGGAGACGTGAGTTTGCATGGTCGTTTGATCCTTGCGCCTGGGCTTGGCGCTTACCGCGTGCGTGATCGGAAGACGAAGAGCAACGATTGCATGACGTTGGCATGCCGGAAAGAGCCCTGCCGGAACTGGTCGAAGATGGCGGCGAGCACGATCACCAGGCCGACGCTCATCTGCTGCAGGAAGGGCGAGAGTTCCAGCAGGATGAAGGCGTTGCGCAGCGCGCCGAGCAGATAGGCGCCGAGCATGGCGCCGAGGATGGAGCCGCGGCCGCCGGAAAGGCTGGCGCCACCGATCACCACCGCCGCGATGACGTCGAGCTCGAGGCCGGTGCCGGCTTGCGCCTCGGCGACGCTGACCTGCGCCGTGTAGACGATGCCGGCGACGGCGGCGAGGGCGCCGCTCGCCACGAAGACGGCTATGCGGGTGGCGTTGATCGGGATGCCGGAAAGGCGGGCCGCCTCGTCATTATCGCCGACGGCGACGATGCGCTGGCCGACGACGCTGCGGGTCAGGATGAGCTGGAAGGCGATGCCGAGGCCGATGAAGATCAGAACCTGGACGGGGATGTCGAGGAAGCTGCCCTGGCCGATGAACATCACCGAGGGGTCGACCATGATAGGCAGGCCGCCGGAGATCACCTGGGTCAGGCCGCGCGCCACCGAGAGCATGCCGAGCGTGGCGATGAAGGAGTTGACGCGGAACACCACCACGACGATGCCGGTGACGAGACCGGCGGTGGCGCCGACGCCGATCGCCAGCAGGATGGCGAGCCAGGGCGACAGGCCGGCCGCCATCAGCCAGGCGCCGCAGAGGCCGGAGAGCCCCATCACCGAGCCAACCGAGAGGTCGATCTCGCGGGCGATGATGACGAAGCACTGGCCGATCGCCATGATGCCGACCACCGCCACCGCGACCAGCACGTTGCGGAGATTGTCCGTCGTCAGGAAGCTCGGATTGAAGAAGGAGAAGGCGATGGAGAGGCCGATGATCACGCCGATCAGCCCGGTCTCCTGACCTCGCAGCAGAGGCAGACGCTTCAGGCTGGCGATACTCATCCGATTACCCTTGTTCATGGTTTCTGGGCCGCTGGCGCGCGACGGCCGGTTCGAGGTTGCGCTCATGTCAGGTCATGTCCGAGGCGAGGGCGGTCGTCGCCGCGTCCTCGATCTTCTCGCCGAGCGCCGAGGCGACGACGCGCGCCGCCTCCGGGCCGCGGGCGAGGCTGTCGGCGATCTGGCCGCCTCGCACGACGACGATGCGGTCGGCAAGCTGCAGCACCTCGTCGAGTTCCGAGGAAACGAACCACACCGCCAGCCCGCGCTCATGCGCCAGCGTGCGGATCAGGCGATACATGTCCGCCTTGGTGCGGACGTCGACGCCGCGGGTCGGCTCGTCGAGAATGACCAGCGACGGGTTCGAGGCGAGCGCGCGGGCAAGCAGCACCTTCTGCTGGTTGCCGCCGGAAAGCGTGCGGATCGGCACGTCGACATTGTCCGCCTTGACGCCGATCTCGTCGGCGCTCTTCTGCGCGAAGGCGCGCCGCCGGCGCGGGCTGAAGAAGCCGAAGCGGCCGAAGCGGTCGAG
>JAFKJZ010000159.1 GCA_017305815.1 Hyphomicrobiales bacterium | reverse complement strand
CCGCGCCGCCATCCCTCTCCAGTCGGGGATCCTTGGCGCGCGGCTGTCGTGACGATAGGCTCGACGGATCCGATCAGAGGTGGAGATCGAAATGACCGGCATCGAAAAGGCTATCCGGATTGCCGTCGAGGCCCATGCCGGCCAGACCGACAAGAACGGCGAGCCCTACATTCTCCACGTCCTGCGCGTGATGCATGCCGCCGTTGGAGACGACGCCAAGATAGCTGCGGTCCTGCATGACGTGATCGAGGATACCGAATGGTCGGCGGAGCGCCTCCTCGCCGAGGGGTTCGAGCCGAGAATCGTCGATGCGGTCCTGTCCGTGACGAAGCGTGACGGCGAGAGCTACCAGGATTTCGTGCTTCGGGCGAAGGCGAACCCGATCGGGCGCATCGTCAAGATGGCGGATCTCGCGGACAATTCGGACCCGGCCCGCCTGTCGCGGCTGCCGGCGGAGCAACGGGAGCGCCTCGAACGGAAATATGCGGGCGCGCTCGCGCAACTGGCAGAATAGCGCGATCCCTGCCGTGAAGGATGCAGCCGCTAGGGAGGCCGGGTCGGCGGCGATGACGCTGGAGATCTCGCCTTCGACGCTATCGATGATGAGTTGAATCGCCGCGACGGCGGCTTCCACATCGGCGGCCAGGATCGCGTCGGCGAGCGTGCGGTGCGGCGGGAAAGAAGCGAGTCCGAAGCCGTCGCGGCCGAAGGGCGATTCCGCCGAACGCTCCAGAGCGTGGTCGAGATGGAGCAGGATCTGGCCGAACATCGGGTTGCCGGAGGCTTCGTAGATGGCGCCGTGGAAGGCATGATCCGACTTGCGCCAGGGGCGCCCGCCATTGACGTCAGCGAGCACGACGTCGCAGAGGCGAGAGACTTCCCGGCGCTGCGCAGGGTTCGCGTTCAGCGTCGCCTTGCGCACCACCTCGCCCTCGAGCGCGCGCCGCGCCGGCGGCGGATGATGCCGAGCCCCTCCCAGCGGTTCAGCGCCTCGCGGATCGTCGTCCGCCCGACGCCGAGCCCGGCGCGTCGAGTACGGCGACGCCGCGCGTCTTCGTGTCGATGCGTTCGAGATATTCGGCCGCGTCGCGGCGGTTCGGTTCGATCGGGCTCTTGTCGGTCGTTGTCACGCTTGGCCGCGTTTCCTGAGCGGCTGCTCGCGCGCCAACAGTTCGCCAAGCGCCGTCACGAGCAGGTCCATCTGTTCGCGCGTGTTATAGCCCTGGCAGGACAGCCGCGCGATATGATGGCCTTGCCATTCGAACACCGGGATTTCAATCCCGTAGTCGCGGAGCAGCGCATCGTGCACGGCGATCGGGTCGCAGGCCGGGATCGGCATCGCCACCATCTGCGGCGCCGAGAATTCCGGGCTGGAGAGCGCGTCGAGGCCGAACAGGTCGCGGACCCGCGCCGCGGTCTCCTGCGCCAGGCGGCTGCATTCCGCCGCCACCTGCCACCAGTCATGCGCGCGGCGGAAGGCGAGCGCCGCCGGCACGGCCAGCCAGGGCGAGGGATCGCGGGTTCCCTGCATCTCGATCTCGTCGACGAAGGCCGAAGCGCCGAAGGGACCGCGCACGCCCGGCTCCTTGTTGTCGGCCGTCCAGCCATGGCTGACGACGAGCGGATCGATCATCGCCTGCCATTCCGGCCGCACATGGACGAAGGCGGCGCCCTTCGGCGCCATCATCCATTTGTGGCAATTGCCGGAATAGACGTCGGCGCCGAGCGCGTCGAGATCGAGCGGAACATGCCCCGGGGCGTGGGCGCCGTCGATGACGCTCCAGATGCCGCGCTGGCGCGCCTCGGCGATCAGCCTCTCGATCGGAAAGAGCAGCGCCGTCGCCGAGGTGACGTGGCTCAGGAACAGCACGCGCGTGCGCGGCGTGACGGCCGAAAGGATCGCGTCGTGGAAGGCCTCGGCCGAGGTCAGCGGCAGCGGCACCTCGGCGACGACGATCTTCGCGCCGGTGCGCCGGGCGACGAAGGCGAGCGTCTTTTCGAGCGCGCTGTATTCGTGGTTCGTCGTCAGGATCTCGTCGCCGGGCTTCAACGGCAGCGATTGCAGCGCGACGTTGAGGCCGGTGGTAGCGTTCGAAACCTGCGCGATGTTGTCGGCGGATGTGCCGAACTCGGCCGCCAGCGCCTCGCGCGCGACGCGAAGATTGGGAGCGAGGCCGCGGCGCGAATCGAGAAACTCGACCGGCTGGCGCTCCAGCTTCAGCTGCCAGCGCTGATAGTCCTCGAATACCGGACGCGGGCAGGCGCCGAACGATCCGTGGTTCAGGAACACGACCTCGGGATCGAGGAGGAAGTGCTGCGAGAGATTGGTGGTCACTTCAGCGCCCTTTCAGGGTCGGATCGAGAGCATCGCGCGGGCCGTCGCCGAGCAGCGACGCGGCGAGGATGGTGACGGCCAGCGCCGGCACCGGGAATACCGCCATGTGCCAGTAGAAATACATGAAATTCATGCCGACATTGATCATCTGGCCCCAGCTCGGGGTCGGAGGCTGCACGCCGATGCCGAGAAAGCTCAGCGACGCCTCGAGCATCATGGCGAGCGGGATCGCGAGCACGAAGCCGACGATGACCGGCGAGACCGAATTCGGGATCAGGTGGCGCCAGACGATGTGCCAGGGCGAGGCGGCCTGCCCAGTCCGAGCCGGCGTCGCCGGAGTTCACCAGCTTGTCATAGTCGGCGCGTAGTGATGACGGCCGCCCGGCTTGAACAGGTAGTAGAAGTTGGACGGGTCGAGATCGTCATGCTCGTAGGGCGCGAGGAACAGGCCGTTCGTGCGGTCCTTCAGGGTCGACGCCCAGTCCTTGATCGGCATGGACTTTATCGCCATGAGAGCGCCGATCGAGACCGACGTCGAGCGGGCCGGCCGGCAGGGGAAGCGAAGCTTAGGCGGCCGGCGCCGTGCAGATGCGTGGGTCGGCCAGATCGTTGCGGACGCCGTCGGGCGCGCCGGCCCGGTCGCGCGCCACCATCACAACCTTCATCTTGCCGAACGGCCAGGTGCAGACGACCGCCTCCGACGTCGGCATCGGAGGGCTGCCCCTCCACGCGGAAACGACGAACCACGCGACCGGCTGGTCGGAAGCCTTGCGCCAGAGCGCGTCGATCGACTCGCCGGGGGAGATCGCACGAAAGGCGACGGTGTCTGCCTTGTCGACGTAGTGGCCCAGTTCCCTCCGGAAAACGTCGACATCCGTGTGGACCACGCCCTGGCGGAAGCCGGCGTCATGCAGGAAGCGCGCAACCGGCCGCCAGTCATATTTGCGCGGAGCGGCGAGCGTATCGAGGCCCTGCAGGACAAGGCCGGCGCCGAAAAGCGCGAGCCAGGGCAAGGCGAACCACCGCGCCCGACCGTTTGCCAGCAGGGCGCCGACGCCGAACGCCGCCAGCATCACGGCAGCCGGCATCATGCCGATCAGATACCGGCCCGTGACCGCCGTAAACGCGGCGACACCCATGAACGCGACAAAGGTTCCGATCGCGACAATGGCCAGATAGCGATGAACGAGTGACCGCCGGTTGGCGATCAGTCCGATCGCCATCAGCGCGAACAGGCTCCACATCAGCGCGGCGTTGAAGGAGAGCGGCCAGTAGCGATCCAGGTCCTCCGGCACCCTGAAGCCATAGGTGCCCTGGAGGACCCCCTTGATCCGGACCGACAAGGAGGTGGCGGCCTGCCACTTCATCAAACCCTCCGGCCGGCCCGCCTGGAACAGGACCGACGGATACAGCGACATGAGCGCCAGGGCCGCGATCAGCCAGGTAGTCGCCATGTGCCGGAGCCAGATGCGCCGCTCCGCCCCCCCCTTGCGGACCCCGCCACACGCCAGCACGGCGAGATGCTGCATCGCCACAATCACGGCGCCGGCCGGAATGGCAAGGATCGAACCCAGGGCTCCCAGGGTCGCCAGCCGGGCATTGCCCGGGAGGGAGCCCTCGCGACGCAGCAGGCCGATCTGCCCCTGCATCGCCAGGGCGACGCAGAGAAGCTGCAGCGCATAGGGTCGCGCCTCCTGGCCATAGATGATCAGGATCGGCAGGGTTGCGTAGAGGATGGCCGCGGCGATGGCGGAGACGGTCCCGCCGATGCGGTTCGCCATCACGGCGACGAGTCCGCCCGCCGCGCCGTCGAGAAGCGCGGAGGGCAGCCGGAGCATGAACTCCGAGCCGCCGGACAGGCCAAATCCCTTGAGGACGGCGAAATAGGTCGGGAGATGGCCCTGTGACAGCCGCTCCCACGCCATGCCGCTCCATGACTTGGCGATGGCGTCGGCGGTCATGACCTCGTCGTACCAGAACGCCAGGTCGCCGAGGGCCGGAAGCCGGAACAGCAGGCAGACGGCGAACGCGGCCAGAAACAGACCGACATCCGAGCGAACGGCGCGAGCCCCAGTGTCGGCGGACCCGGTAAATGCAGAATCGGCCATGAGCCTCCCCTTCTCCGACGGGATTTGGCCCCGGGAACTGGAACAATTCAACTCTGCCGGATACAAACCAGAGCGTGTACCGGCAAATAAGGCGTACCGTAGCGTCTTCGCCCGCTTCGCGGGCTGCCGGAACCGGATCGCGGGTGCGACATTGATCCCATGACGGGGCAGAAATTCCTGCCGCAGAGAGGGTTCGCTGTAGCCCCTTGGATTGTCTCATCTTCTTGAAAGATAGGACTTTTCGAGCGCAATCCGCGGACGTGACTCTTGCCTGGCGCCCGCGCGAACTCTCGTGGCGCGCCAGGCCATTCGGGAAGGTGGAAGATATGGTGTTGAGACGAATCAGTTCAGCCGCAATGGCGCTCGTTTTCGCGGCGTCGGCATTGCCGGTCCAGGCGGCGCCGCTGATGCGCGTCGATCCGGGTGCCAGCACGGCATCCAATGTCATCGAGATCCAGGGTCGCCCCTGCCCGCCGCAGGGCTGCCGCCCGGGCGACCGGCCCGGCCGTCCCGGCCATGGTGGTCCGAATCATGGTGGCCCGAACCGGCCCGGCCCTGGCGGTCCCGGCTGGGGTGGCCCCGGCCCCGGACATGGCGGACCGAACTGGAACCGTCCGCCCAACCGCCCCGGCTACTGGAACGGACACCACGGCTATCGCGACCCGCGCCCGGGCTATCGCCGCGGCAGTGACGGCTGGTGGTATCCGCTGGCGGCCTTCGGCGTCGGCGCGCTGATCGGCGGCGCCATCGCCAACCAGCCGCGCGAAGTCGCGCCGCCGAGCCTGTCGCGCGATCACCTGCGCTGGTGCGAGGACCGCTACCGCTCCTATCGCGCCTCGGACAACACGTTCCAGCCGAACGAAGGTCCGCGCCGGGCCTGCGTGTCGCCCTACTACTGATCGCAACGCGATCCTGAAGACGGAAAGCCCGCCACATGGCGGGCTTTCTTTTTTGGCTAGGCCTTCTCGCAGAGGCCGCTGTGCAACGCTTCGCCGGCAAACAATTGCGCCATCGCCCGATCCGAACGGTCAAGATGGCGGATGAGCAAAGCCACGGCCATTTCCGGGTCGCGGGCCGACAGCGCGTCGAGGATACCCTGGTGCTCGACCAGCGTATCGTCTGCACGGCCCATTTCCGGCAGCGCCATGAAACGGGTACGGTCGATCTGCGCCTTGGCGGCGTCGATCATCCGCCACAGGCGCGGAAAGCCGCTCAGCTGGCAGATAGTGGCATGAAAGCGGTCGTCGAGCTCGATCAGCTCCTCGAAATTGCCGGCCTCGGCCGCGCGCCGCTGCTGGCGCATCAGCAGCTCGAGCTCATCGAGGCTGGACTGGGTGACATGCGCCGCGGCGTGGCGGATGCCCTCGACCTCCAGCGCGCGACGGATCAGCCGCCCCTCCTCCCAGCGTAGCCGGTCGACCGGCGAGACATAGGTGCCCGCCTGCGGGCGGATCACCACCAGCCCGTCCGAGGCAAGCTGGCGGAACGCCTCGCGGAGCGGCGAGCGCGAAATGTCGAAGCGCCGCGTCACCAGCGCCTCCGGGATGGGGTCGCCCGGCCGCAACCGCCAATGCGCGATGGCGCGGCGCAACAGGCCATAGACCTGCTCGCCGATCGGACGCGAGCGATCGATGACGGCGTCGGCCGGGAACGGGTCGTCCCGTTGCGGAAGCTCGGCGCCGCCCGGAGTTTTTCGCTTCGTCATCGCGATCGCCATTGACACCCCCAAACTAGGATCCTAGCATCTCACATCAATAAGACACGCTGAACAACAGCGAATGATCAAGATGATCAAAAATAATAAAAACAATCTTCCGGGTTGGAAATCGAACGCCAAGGTAACGAAGCCACCAGCACGATAAGACCGAAGCGCCGGCAAGGCAATTCGATAGGGGTATAATTTCGACCCTTATCGATAAACCTTCCCAGTTCGCGATACAGCTCTGCCTGTCTGCCAAATCGCTTATTGCCTCCGAAGATGATCGATCTCGGCGGCATGATCTCGCACGCTCTTATTTTCGCACTCACCGATCTCGCACGTACTGACATGGAGGAAAAATGTCAGAGGGCTTTTCCGGACTCGGGATGAATCTCGGGAACCTTTCGCGGCTGTCCAAGGCCAAGACCCGTTCGATCAGCCCGGAGAACTTCACCGGCGAGAAGGGCAAGGGCGGCATGGCGGTCGAGGGCACCGGCGCCAGTTGCGCCCGCGGCCTCGGCAAGGATGGCAGCGGCCTCGGCTGGAAGGTGTCGCCGTCGATCCGGATGGAAGCCGGCGAAACCCGCGTGATCGCCGACATCGAAGGCCCCGGCGCGATCCAGCAGATCTGGCTAACGCCGGCCAATGTGCGCTGGCGCGACCTGATCCTGCGCATCTACTGGGACGGCCAGGAACATCCCTCCGTCGAAAGCCCGCTCGGCGATTTCTTCTGCGCCGGCTGGAACCAGTATGCGCAGGTTTCCTCGCTCGCCGTCTGCGTCAATCCCGGCCGCGCCTTCAACTGCTACTGGGAAATGCCGTTCCGCAAGCATTGCCGGATCACGCTGGAGAACCGCGATCCCGATGAACATGCGATCGTCTACTACCAGATCAACTACACGCTGACCGAAGTTCCGGCCGACGCCGCCTATTTCCACGCCCAGTTCCGCCGCACCAACCCGCTGCCGTTCAAGGAGGACTATGTCATCCTCGACGGCGTCAAGGGCCAGGGCCAGTATGTCGGCACCTACATGGCCTGGGGCGTCAACAACGCCGGCTGGTGGGGTGAAGGCGAAATCAAGTTCTTCATGGATGGCGACAAGGAATACCCGACCATCTGCGGCACCGGCACGGAAGACTATTTCTGCGGCGCCTACAATTTCGACGGCGGCGTCGTCGATCCGACCATGACGAGCGAATACCGCGAGTTCAGCACCGCCTATGCCGGCCTGCCGCAGGTCCTGCGCCCGGACGGCACCTATCGTTCGCAGACACGCTTCGGCATGTATCGCTGGCACATCATGGATCCGATCCGCTTCGACAGCGACCTGAAGGTGACGATCCAGGCGCTCGGCTGGCGCACGGAGAAGAAGGACCGGCGCTACCTGCCGCTGCAGGACGACATCGCCTCGGTCGCCTTCTGGTACCAGACGCTTCCCGCGGCGCCGTTCCCGCCGCTGCCCGACCGCGACTATCTCGAGATCATCTGAGACGCAGCCGCGCTCCCGGTTCTCGCGAACCGCATCCAGCAAGTCTTTCCGGGGCGCCACACTCCGGAAAGACACTGGCCGCCCGGTCCGATGCTTGCCGACCGCCGGCGACCTCCTGAGCCCGATGCAACAGGACGGGACACCGCCCATGAGACTTCTCGGCCAGATCGCAACCCGACTGATCTCCTACATACTGGTGATCGCCTTCGGCTTGACCGTGGTCTTCTTCGTTCCCCGCTTCGCGCCCAACGACCCGGTCGAGGCCATGCTCGCCAAGGTCAGCTCGCAGGGAACCTACATGGACGCCGCCCAGGCGGACGCGCTGCGCGCCTCGCTCACCGACGCCTTCGGGCTGCAGGGCTCGCTGCTTACCCAGTACTGGAACTTCGTCAAGCGCATCGTCATGACCGGCGATTTCGGTCCGTCGCTGGCGATGTATCCGACGCCTGTGAGCCAGTTGATCGCGCAGGCGCTTCCCTGGACCTTCGGGCTGCTGCTTTCCTCGACGCTGATCGCCTGGGTGCTCGGCAATTTCGTCGGGCTGATCGCCGGCTGGCGGCCCAACCGCGCCTCGTCGCGGATCATGGAGGGGCTGGCGATCCTCGTCTATCCGATCCCCTACTACATCCTCGCCCTCGTCCTCTCGATCCTGTTCTCCTATATCTGGCCGATCTTTCCGCTGACGGCCTCGGTGCATGGCGCACCGTGGAGCTTCGCCTTCGTCAAGAGCGTGGTCTGGAACTCGATCCTGCCGGCGCTGTCGATCGTGCTGGTGGTGTTCGGCTGGTGGGTGATCAGCGTCAAGGCGCAGACGACGCAGCTCGCCGAGGAAGAATTCGTCCGCTATGCCCGGCTGAAGGGCCTTGGCGACGGCCGCATCCTGACGCGTTACGTTCTGCCGAACGCGATCCTGCCGCAGATCACCTTCCTCGCTTTGCAGATCGGCCTGATGTTCAACGGCTCGATCGTCACCGAGATCCTGTTCGAATATCCGGGCCTCGGCCACCTGATCTACATGGCCGTGATCCAGGGCGACTATAACCTTCTGATGGGCACGATCAGCCTGTCGATCATCGCGGTCGCCACCGCCACCATGATCATCGACCTGATCTACCCGCTCCTCGATCCACGCATCCGGGCGAGGTGATCATGCGCGCCTTCAAGCTTCCCAAAATCGGCTCGTTCCGCCTCGGCCTCGGCCTGGCGCTGCTGACGATCTTCGTCGTCCTCGGCCTGATCCTGCCCTGGTTCGCGCCGACCAACCCGCTCACCTGGTACAAGGCGCCGCGCAACCAGGGCGCCAGCCTGCACCATCTGCTCGGCACCACCAATCTCGGCCAGGACATCTTCTGGCTGCTGACCTGGGCGCTGCATAACTCGCTGATCCTCGGCCTCACCGTCGCGTTCTTCTCGACGCTGATCGGCGTCTTCGCCGGCCTCGCCGCCGGCTATTCCGGCGGCTGGCTCGACCGGGTGCTGTCGTTCCTGATGGACGCGCTGCTCTGCATTCCGAGCCTGCCGATCCTGATCCTGCTCGCCGCCCTGTTCGGCGGCCAGCTGTCGCTGCCGATCGTCGGCGTCGCCCTGGTCCTGTTCAACTGGCCCTATCCCGGCCGCCAGGTCCGCGCCGTGGCGCTGACCATGCGCGAGCGCGAGTTCATCAACGTCGCCTGGTTCTCCGGCGAGAGCCGGCTGAAGATCCTCGGCCGCCACATCTTCCCCTATATCGCCGGCTGGTCGGCGGCAAATTTCATCAACACGGTGCTGGTCGGCATCGCCACCGAGACGAGCCTCGCCGTCATCGGCCTGTCGAGCGCCCAGCAGGCGACGATCGGCACGATGATCTACTGGGCGCTCAAGTATCAGGCGCTTCTGGCGCAGCGATATCTCTGGGTCGGCGCGCCGGTTCTCGCCATCGTGCTGATGTTCATCTCGCTGTTCCTGATCTCCTCGGGCCTGGCGATCCGTTCCGCAGCCCGGAGGATCGGCTGATGATCGAACTGAAGAATGTCCGCGCCGGCTACGGCACGCCCGACGCCTTCGTCGCCGCCGTCGACGACGTGACGCTGACGGTCCACGACAACGAGATCCTCGGCATCGCCGGCGAATCCGGCTGCGGCAAGTCCACCCTGATGCGGACGCTCTATGGCGACTTTTCCGGCGGGCTGAAGATGACGGCCGGCCAGGTCACCGGCCGCTTCACCGATCCCGACAGCGGCCGCACCCGCGAAAGCGACGCGACCCGGTTCCAGGATCTCTGGTGGGACCAGATCTCCTACGTGCCGCAGGGCTCGATGAGCGTGCTGAACCCGATCATGAAGGTCGAGAAGCAGATCGTCGACGCGCTGCCGAAACGCGAGAAGCAGGGCAGCAAGGCGGAACTCCGCCAGCGCATCGTCGATTTCCTCGCCGGCTTCGGCCTGCCGGAAACCGTGCTCGACAGCTATCCGCACCAGCTTTCCGGCGGCATGCGCCAGCGCGTGCTGGTGGCGATCGCCGCCTTCGTCCGGCCGCGGCTGATCCTAGCCGACGAGCCGACAACGGCGCTCGACGTCGTCGTGCAGAAGCGCATCCTCCTGATGCTGGTCGAGATCCAGCGGCGGCTCAAGAACACGCTGGTCCTCGTCTCGCACGATCTCGGCGTGCACTACCAGATCACCGACCGCATCGCGATCGCCTATGCCGGCAAGATCGTCGAGGTCGGGCCGACGGCGGATGTGTTCGAGGCGCCGCTCCATCCCTATACCGAGGCGCTGATCGGCGCGCTGCCGCGCGTCGGCCAGAAAAGCGAGCGCGTCGGCCTCGATGGCCGGCCGCCCAGCCTCGCCGCGCCGCCGCAAGGCTGCCGCTTCGCCGCTCGCTGCCCGGAAGCGCAGGCGATCTGCCGCCAGAAGTCGCCGCCGCTCGTCGACAAGGCGCCCAACCATGCCTCCGCCTGTCATTTTCGCTGAGGGAACGCGCATGACCCGCACGCCCGCGCCGCACGACAAGCCGGTCCTGGAAATCAACGCGCTGCGCAAGCTCTATCGCGCCGGCGGCCTGTTCAGCGGCAAGCAGATCGCCGCCGTCGACGGCGTCTCGCTCACCCTCGATGCGAAGCCGCAGGTCTTTTCCATCGTCGGCGAATCCGGCTCCGGCAAGACGACGCTCGCTCGCATGATCCTGCGCCTCGTCGAGCCGACCAGCGGTTCGATCCGTCTCGGCGGCCGGCCGCTGACCGGGAAGGACAGCGACCGGATCAACGATTTCGAGTTCCGCCGTCTCGTCCAGCCGATCTTCCAGAACCCGTTCGAGGCGTTCAGCGCCTACCTGCCGCTCGACAGCTACCTGATCAATACGGCGAAGAACCTGAAGGTCGCCGAGAAGACGACCGACGGCGCCGATGTCGTCGAAACGGCGCTGCGCTCCGTCGGCCTCTCCTTCGACCGGGTGCGCGGCAAATATATCCGCCAGTTTTCCGGCGGCGAATTGCAGCGTATCTCGATCGCCCGCGCACTGATCCCGAGCCCGCGCCTGATCGTCGCCGACGAGCCGGTCTCAATGGTCGACGCGTCTCTGCGGATGAACATCATCAATCTCTTCAAGATGATCAAGGAAGAGACGGGCGTGTCCTTCGTCTACATCACCCACGATCTTTCTACGGCTTACTATCTGTCCGACAGCGTGGTGATCATGAACAGGGGCCGCGTCGTCGATGCCGGCGCGCCGCAGGAGATCCTCGCCGATCCGCGCGAGGCCTATACGCGCGAGCTGATGGGGGCGATCCCCCGCCTTGGCGAGCGCTGGCCGGAAATCGAGAAGATCAAGGCGGAGGCGAGCGGCCGCGAGGCCGAGCCGCTGCGCGCAAGAGCCTGAGGGAGCACTACCGACGCCGGATCCGAAAGGCCGCGAAGAGGCCGCCTCGCTCTGAGACAGAAGCCTCGCCTCGACGATCCGACGTCCGACTGCCGGACTACACCACGCAATCGAGGAGGAAACGCATGACCGAGATTTCCAGGCCCCCACGCCGCCGCGGCATCGCCGTGCTCGGCGCCGCGCTGTTCATGACGAGTACCATGCTGACGGCCGCGCCCGCCTTCAGCCAGGAGACGACCGATGTCGGCACGCCGCGCGATCAGACCCTGATCGTCGACATGCTGAACGCCCGCGTCGCCAACCCCGGAACGATGAACCCCTACCAGCAGGGCGTCACCATTAACCAGGGCATGCACCAGATGGCGTCGGCCCTGATGTGGGACATCGACACCGCCTCGGGCAAGCAGATCCCCGACCTCGCCGCCACGATGCCGGAGCCGCTCAACGACAACTACACCAAGTTCCGCGTCAAGCTGCGCGAGGGCCTGACCTGGAGCGACGGCAAGCCGTTCACCGCCTACGACGTGGTGTTCACGGCCGACATGATCGCCAAGACGGACTCGATCGCCTACAGCGCCGCCTTCAAGGCCGCGATCAAGGGCTTCACCAAGGTCGACGACCACACGATCGAGATCGAGACGACCAAACCGACTCCGCGCCTGTCGCTCGTCCTCGGCTCGCTGATCTACGGCAACCCGTTCCATGTCGTGCCCAAGCACATATGGGAAAAGGAAGACCCGGCCACGTTCACCAACTTCCCGCCGGTGACGATCAGCGCCTACAAGTACAAGAGCTCGGATCCGAACGGATCGTGGTTCCTCTGGGAGAAGCGCGACGACTGGAAGAATTCGGATGTCGGCCAGATCGTCGGCGAGCCGAAGGCACAATATGTGCTGTTCCGCTCCTATGGCACCGAGGAAAAGCGCGTCCTCGCCATGGCGCAGAACCAGATGGACATCCTGACGGACATCTCGCCGGAAAGCCTCGATATCCTGCAGAAGCAGAACCCGAAGGTCCAGGCGTGGTTCAAGGGCTTCCCCTATGCCAACCTCGACGATCCCTGCGAGCGCGGCATCCACTTCAACACCTCGAAGCCGCCCTATGACAAGGCAGAGACGCGCTGGGCGCTGGCGCTGGCGATGAACCTGCAGCAGGCATCGATCGCCACCTTCTCCGGCATGCTGCGCGCCTCGCCGCTGGCCCTGCCCCCGACCAAGGTGCTGATGGACACCTATCACAAGCCGATGGTGCCCTGGCTGAAGGAGTTCGCGCTCGCCGACGGCTACAAGCCGTTCGATCCGGACTATGCCGTCAAGCTCGGCGAACAGCTGCGGTCGGAGGGCGTCGAGGCGATCCCGACCGATCCGGACCAGTTGCGCGACCTGCTCGGCGTCGGCTGGTGGAAGTTCGACCCGGAACAGGCGACCAAGATGCTGGAAGCCCAGGGCTTCAAGAAGGAAGGCGACAAGTGGCTGCTGCCGGACGGGAAGCCGTGGGTCATCAACATCCTGGCGCCGGCCGATTTCGAGGTGCAGTCGCAGCGCCTGGCCTTCGCCGCCGCCAATGAATGGGCCGCCTTCGGCATCGACGCCAAGGTGCAGCAGATGCAGGACGGCCCGTTCTTCACCGCCGAGAACACCGGCAACTACGAGGTCGGTTCCTATTGGGGCGCCTCGTGCGGCATCGTGCCGGACCCGTTCGTCCGCCTCGAAGGCTGGCACAAGGACTATGTCCGCCCGAACGGCACGGCGGCTTCCTCCAACCAGGGCCGCTATGTCGACGAGGTGCTCTCGGCCAAGATCGACACGCTGCGCTCGATCCCGGCCGACGATCCGCAGATCGTGCCGCTCGGCACCGAGATGCTGAAGGACCTGGTCAAGGGCCTGCCCTCGATCGAGATGTTCGGCACCTCGAAGTTCGTTCCGGTGAACGAGACCTACTGGAAGAACTACCCGAGCGCCGACAACTACTATGAAGGCCCGTGGTGGTGGTGGTCGAACTTCAAGTTCATCGCCGCCAAGATCGAGCCCAACAAGGGCTGATCGGAGCCTGAGCTGAAACTGGATCCGGGAGGCGCGAGCCTTCCGGATTTTTTCGTCATCCGGGCAAGCCCCTCAGTTCCGCAACACCACGCACGCCCCGCCCAGCCTTTGCAGCGCGTTGCAGATCTGGTTGGCCTTGGCGAGCGTGTCGGCCGGCAGGCGGACACGGTAGAAGGCGCGGCGGCCGCGGCCGGCGATGCGCGAGCCGAGGATCAGCGTCGGCTTGCCCTCGAGCAGCGAGGGATAGCGCGCCACCTGGCGATGATAGGAAGCGATGGCGATGCTCTTGGAGAAATTGCCGGAAAGCTGGACGCCGAACGGCGCATAGGCGCCCTCGATCAGCGACGGCCGGTAGGCGCGAATCGCCGCCACCAGCGTCACGCAATCCCTGGCCT
>JAFKJZ010000479.1 GCA_017305815.1 Hyphomicrobiales bacterium | reverse complement strand
TCACCGCCGCCAAGCCGAAGATCGCCGATTATCCCTTCACCACTCTGCACCCGAACCTCGGCGTCGTCAGGAGCGACGGCCGCGAATTCGTCCTCGCCGACATTCCCGGCCTTATCGAAGGCGCGCATGAGGGCGTCGGCCTCGGCGTCCGCTTCCTCGGCCATGTCGAGCGCTGCCGCGTGCTGCTGCATCTCGTCGACGGCACACAGGAAGATCCGGCCGAGGCCTATCGCATCGTGCGCGGCGAACTCGACGCCTATGGCGACGTGCTGGCCGAAAAGCGCGAAGTGGTGGCGCTGTCGAAGGCCGACGCCATCCCCGAGGACGAGCTCGAGAAGATCAAGAGGAAGCTCGCCAAGGCCTGCGGACATACGCCGCTCGTGCTTTCCGCCGCGACCCGCGTCGGCGTCGAGGCGGCGCTGCGGGCGATCGGCCGCATCATCGACGAAGGCAAGCTGGAAGACCCGAACATGCATCCGAGCGCCAAGCCCGAACCCTGGCGACCGTGAAGCTCATGAACCCTGGCCGGGCGAGCCTCGTCTCGCCGGCCTCTGTTTCCTGAGCCTTGCAACGGGGCATCGCCCCATCGGATCGAAGAGCACAGACACCATGAGCCTGATCGTGGAACAGACCGCCGACATCGCGGCGAAGCTCAAGCCGGAGAATTTCCGCCGCATCGTCATCAAGATCGGCTCGGCGCTGCTGGTCGACCGCGCCACCGGGCGGCTTCGCGAGGACTGGCTGGCGGCCTTCGTCGACGACGTCGCCCAGCTCGCCGCCGGCGGGCGCGAGATCCTGCTCGTCTCCTCCGGCGCCATCGCGCTCGGGCGCGGCGTGCTCGGCCTGCCCAAGGGCGCGCTGAAGCTGGAGGAAAGCCAGGCTGCCGCCGCCGTCGGCCAGATCGCGCTCGCGCGCGCCTATTCCGAAATGCTCGGCCGCCATGGCCGCACCGCCGGCCAGATCCTGCTGACGCTGGGCGATACCGAGGAGCGCCGCCGCTACCTGAACGCCCGCTCGACCATCGGCACGCTGCTGAAGCTCGGCGCCATTCCCGTGATCAACGAGAACGACACCGTCGCGACCAGCGAGATCCGCTATGGCGACAACGACCGGCTCGCCGCCCGCGTCGCCTCGATGATGGGCGCCGACCTGCTGGTGCTGCTCTCCGACATTGACGGCCTCTACACCGCCCCGCCGCAATCCGATCCGAACGCCGTGTTCATTCCCGTCGTCGAGCGCATCACCGCCGAGATCGAGGCGATGGCCGGCGGCGCCGGCTCGGAATTCTCGCGCGGCGGCATGAAGACCAAGGTCGAGGCGGCGAAGATCGCAACGGTCGCGGGCGCCGCGATGCTGATCGCGCTCGGCAAGCCGCTGAACCCGCTGAAGCGGATCACCGACGGCGCCAAGGCAACCTGGTTCCTGCCGGAACTCAACCCCGTCACCGCGCGGAAAAAATGGATCTCCGGCCATCTGGAGACACGCGGCGTGCTGGTGATCGACGACGGCGCCGTCAAGGCGCTGCGGACCGGCAAGAGCCTGCTTCCGGCCGGCGTGCGCCGGATCGAGGGCCGGTTCCAGCGCGGCGATGCGATCATCGTGCAGGGGCCGAACGGCGAGGAGATCGCCCGCGGTCTCGTCGCCTATGACGCGGCCGACGCGGAACGGATCGCCGGCCGCAACACCAAGGAAATCGAAACGATTCTCGGCTTTGCTGGCCGGGCCGCCATGGTCCATCGCGACGACATGGCGCTTCGCGGCGAATAGGAAGATCCAGATGACCCCGTCCCTCCTCCGCGAAAACGAGACCGAAACGGTCGAAGCCGTGATGCTGGAAATCGGCCGGCGCGCCCGCGCCGCGGCGCGGCGCCTGGCTCTCGCCTCGGCCGACAGCAAGAACGCGGCGCTTTCCGCCATGGCCGCCGCCATCCGCGCGCGCGCCGGCGAGATCCTTGCCGCCAATGCCAAGGACGTCGCGGCGATGCAGACCGAGGGGGCGCTCGCCTCCTTCATCGACCGCCTGACGCTGACGCCTTCCCGCGTTGAGGGCATCGCGGCGGCGATCGAGGAAATCGCCGCCCTGCCCGATCCCGTCGGCACGGTGATCTCCGCCTGGGACCGGCCGAACGGCCTGCATCTCGAGCGCGTGCGCACGCCGCTCGGCGTCATCGGCGTCATCTATGAGAGCCGGCCCAACGTGACGGCCGACGCCGGCGC
>JAFKJZ010000478.1 GCA_017305815.1 Hyphomicrobiales bacterium | reverse complement strand
TCCTCGGCCGAAGGCGTCGACTACGTCACCTCCAAGAGCTCGCTTGGCGTCTCGACGGTGTCGGTCTACATGCGGCTCAACACCGATCCGGACAAGGCGCTGACGGAAGTCATCGCCAAGGTCCAGCAGGTGCGCGGCAAGCTGCCGGACGAAGCCGAGGACCCGGTGATCCAGAAGGGCACTGGCTTCCAGTTCGCGCTGATGTATCTGGCGGCCCGCAGCGACACGATGAACGCGCAGCAGCTGACGGATTACCTGATCCGCGTGATCCAGCCGCGCTTCGCCACCGTCGACGGCGTCGCCAACGCCGAAATCCTCGGCGCGCAGGAATTCGCCATGCGTGTCTGGATCGATCCCGTCGCGCTCGCTTCGCGCAACGTGACGGCGACGGAAGTGCTGGCCGCCATCAAGGGCTCTAACTTCCTGTCGGCGCCAGGCAAGACCAAGAACGAGTTCTACGCCTATTCGATCGAGGCGAAGACGACGCTGCAGGATCCCGATACCTTCGGCGCCTTGCCGCTTCGCTCGAACGGGGCCGACATCGTGCGCCTGCGCGACGTCGCGACCATCGAGCTGGCGGCGGCCTCGACGGATACCGAAGTGCGCTTCAACGGCAAGCCCGGCGTGTTCCTCGGCATCTTCCAGACGCCGTCGGCCAACCCGCTCGACGTCGCCACCGGCGTGCGCAACGAGCTGCCGAAGATCGCCGCCTCGCTGCCCGAGGGGATGCATATCGAGTTGGTCTATGACTCGACCGAGGCGATCAGCGCCTCGATCGACGAGGTGCTGCACACGATCCTCGAGGCATCGGCGATCGTCGTCGTGGTGATCTTCCTGTTCCTCGGCTCGTTCCGTTCGGTGATCATCCCGATCGTCACCATCCCGCTATCGCTCATAGGCGTCTGTTTCATCCTATGGGCGCTCGGCTATTCGCTGAACACGCTGACCCTGCTCGCCATGGTGCTGGCGATCGGCCTCGTCGTCGACGACGCGATCGTCGTGGTGGAGAACATCCACCGCCATATCGAGGAGGGGCTGAAGCCGATGAAGGCGGCCATCGTGGGCATGCGCGAGATCACCGGCGCCGTCATCACCATGACGATCACGCTGGCGGCCGTGTATGCGCCGATGGCCTTCACCCAGGGCGTGACGGGCGCGCTGTTCCGCGAATTCTCGCTGACGCTCGCCGGCGCGGTGATCCTGTCGGGCTTCGTGGCGCTCACCGTGTCGCCGATGATGTCGGCCCGCATCCTGAAGCCGGGCGGCGGTCGCATCCAGCACTTCATCGACAAGGTGTTCGACCGCTTCAGCGCCTGGTATGCGCGTCGCTTGACTGGCTCCCTGAAGGTCCGGCCGATCACGCTGCTGATGGTGGCCGCCCTGCTCGGCACGATGGTCTTCCTCTTTCTCCATACGTCGTCTGAACTGGCGCCGGAGGAGGACGAGGGCGCGATGTTCACGCTGATCACGGCGCCGCAATATGCGACGATCGACTACACGCAGCTCTATGTCGACGAGATCGCGCAGAAAACCGCGGATATTCCGGAACGCGAGGCGCTGTTCTCGATCGCCGGATCCGGCTCTGCCAACTCGGCCTTCTCGGGCCTCGTGCTCAAGCCTTGGTCCGAGCGCACGCGCTCGCAGGCCCAGGTCCAGCAGGAGGTGCAGGGCCGTCTCGATACGGTGTCGGGCGTGCAGGCCTTCGTCTTCGCCGTGCCGTCGCTTCCCGGCACCGGCGGCGGCTTGCCGATCCAGTTCGTGGTTCAGTCGACCGAGCCGGCCGACCGCGTCTATGCGGTGGCCGAGGAGATCAAGAACCGCGCCATGGCGTCGGGCAAGTTCATCGTGGTGCAGAACTCGCTCTCCTTCGATACGCCGAAGGTGAATGTGGTGATCGACCGTAACCGCGCCGCCGCGCTCGGCGTCTCGGTGTCGGATATCGGCAACACGCTGACCCTGCTCGTCGGCGAGAACGGCATCTCGAAATTCGACCGCGAGGCGCGCGCCTACGACATCATCACGCAGGTGCCGCAGCAGTTCCGCAACAATCCCGAAAGCCTCGGCACGTTCTTCGTCCGCTCGCAGTCCGGCAAGATGGTGCCGCTCTCGGCCGTCGTCTCGGTCTCGACGCAGGGTTCCGCCCCGGCCATCGAGCAGTTCAACCAGCTGAACTCGGCGACGCTCTCGGCGCTGCCGGTTCCGAGCGTCACCTCCGGCGCCGGC
>JAFKJZ010000438.1 GCA_017305815.1 Hyphomicrobiales bacterium | reverse complement strand
GCATGGCGAGGAAGCCGGCCAGCGCCGCGACGGCGGCGATGGCGAAGGTGAGGCCGAGCGCCTCGAAGGTGGGAACGGACTTGCTGGCGCCGGTCAGCGCCGCGAGGCAGGCCCAGAGGCCGATCGCGGCGGCGCCGACCGCCGTGGCGGAGCCCGATTCCCGGTTCATCCTGCGTTGCGGACGGTGCCGGCCTTCGCGTCGATGGCGCCGAATTCGGTGGCGAGCGGATGGGTCTGGTCGGGCGGGATCACCGCCTCGCCGCGGTCGAGGCCGATCGTCTTCATGCCGGCGGCGCGGGCCGCGTCCAGTTCCTTCGTGTTGTCGGAGAGGAACAGGATCTCGGCCGGGGCGATGCCGATCTCGCCGGCGATCGCGGTATAGGACGCCGCCTCGAGCTTCGAGCCGATGGCGGTGTCGAAATAGCCGGAGAAGAGCGGCGTCAGGTCGCCGGCATGGGTGAAGCCGAAGATCAGCTTCTGCGCCAGCACCGAGCCGGACGAATAGACGTAGAGGGCGAGGCCCTCGGCCTTCCAGGCCTCGAGCCCGGCGATGGCGTCGGGATAGATGTCGCCCTTCAGCACGCCGGAACGATAGCCGTCCTCCCAGATCATGCCCTGCAGCGCCTTGAGCGGCTTGGCCTTGCGGTCCTCGTCGATCCACCCCTGCAGGAGGGCGATCGTCGCTTCCGTGTCGAGGTCGGGCCGTTCGGCCAGCGTGCGCGCCTCGGCCAGCGCGTGGGCGACTTCCGGGTCGGCCGCGTGTTCGGCGACGAAGCCGGCGAGGCGACTGCGCGCAAAGGGAAACAGCACGTCCTTGACGAAGGAGATCGACGAGGTCGTGCCCTCGATATCGGTCAAAATGGCGCGGATTTGCGGGGTCGACATCGATGGAGCCCTGATGGTTACTGGTACTTCCGCCTCTACTCGATTACGTGAGGGCGGTCATCCCATTTTCGGTCGCGGAGTTTTTGATGAAAGTCGACGGCGTATCCTATCGGTCGATCTGGCGCGATCCCTCCGAGACCACGGTCACCGTCGTCGACCAGACCCTGCTGCCGCATCGCTTCGATACGCTGAAGCTGATGAACGTCGCCGACGCCATCGACGCGATCAAGCGCATGGTGGTGCGCGGGGCGCCGCTGATCGGCGTCACCGGCGCCTATGGCTATGCGATGGCGCTGCGCGACGACCCGTCCGACGCCAATGTCGATGCCGCCTTCGACGCGATCAACGCCGCCCGGCCGACCGCCGTCAATCTGCGCTGGGCGCTCGAGATCCTGCGCCGCGAGATCCGCGACCTGCCCCCGGACGATCGCGCCGTCGCCGCCTATGTCGTCGCCGACCGGCTGCGTGCCGAGGACATCGAGACCAATGGCGCCATCGCCGAACAGGGCGCGCGGCTGGTGCGCGAGATCTGGGAGGCCAATGGCCGCTCGCGCCCGGTCAACATCCTGACCCATTGCAACACCGGCTGGATCGCCTGCGTCGACTGGGGCACGGCCCTCGGCGTGGTCTACCGCGCCCATGACGACGGCATCCCCGTCCATGTCTGGGTCGACGAGACCCGGCCGCGCAACCAGGGCGCCAGCCTGACGACGTGGGAACTCGGCTCGCATGGCGTGCCGCACACGTTGATCGTCGACAATGCCGGCGGTCACCTGATGCAGCATGGCCAGGTCGACATCTGCCTGGTCGGCGCCGACCGCGTCACCGCCTCGGGCGACGCCTGCAACAAGATCGGCACCTATCTGAAGGCGCTCGCGGCCAAGGACAACCACGTGCCCTTCTATGTCGTGCTGCCCGGCTCGACGATCGACTGGAACATGGAGGACGGCGTCGCCGAGATCGAGATCGAGGAGCGCGCCTCCGACGAGGTGACGCATATCTCCGGCGTCGCCGGCGACGGCTCGATCGTCAAGGTGCGGCTGGCGCCGAAGGGCACCAGGGTCGGCAACCCGGCCTTCGACGTGACGCCCGCCCGCCTCGTCACCGGCCTCGTCACCGAGCGCGGCGTCGCCGAGGCGAGCCGCGCCGGCCTGCTCGGTCTCTATCCCGAGAAGGCCTGATCAGGCCCGCTCGGCGGCGGGGCAGGGAGAAGGCTCCGCCTGTCGCGCCGGCGCCTTCATCGTCGCCAGCATCAGGACGAGCGCCGCCAGCTCGAACAGCGCGGCGGTCCAGCCGATCGCCGTGATCGAGACGAAATCGATCGCGAGCGCGCCGATCGCGGC
>JAFKJZ010000437.1 GCA_017305815.1 Hyphomicrobiales bacterium | reverse complement strand
CGCGGCGACCGTCATCCAGCGCCTGCGCAAGGCCGGCATCGACCGCATCGTGCTGGCGACGGGCGATCGCGCCGCCGTGGCGAGGCCGCTGGTCGAGGCCCTGCGCATCGACGCGCTCAAGGCCGACCTGACGCCGCAGGAAAAGGTCGATGTCGTGCTGGAGGCGCGCAAGATCGGCCCCGTCATGATGGTAGGCGACGGCGTCAATGACGCACCGGCGCTCGCGGTCGCCGACGTGGGCGTCGCCATGGGCGCGCGCGGCGCGGCCGCCTCGTCGGAATCGGCCGATGTCGGGCTGCTGGTCGACCGGCTCGACCGCCTCGCCGATGCGATCGGCATCTCGCATCGCTCGGCAAAGATCGCGATGCAGAGCGTGGTCGTCGGGCTCGGCCTTTCGATCCTCGCCATGATCGCCGCCGCGCTCGGCTACCTGCAGCCACTGCAGGGCGCACTTCTGCAGGAGGCGATCGACGTCGCCGTGATCCTGAACGCGCTGCGCGCCCTGCGAGGATAACCGCGCAAGCCGTTGGCCGGACTCGCCTTTGTCGGCCTCGCCTTTCGCCGTGCCGGAGAGGGCTCCCCGGCATGGCTGACACCCGGAGTTACTCCGTGGCTTCGGCGAAGCGCGCCCGCAATTGCCGGGCGGCTGCCACCATGTTGACGAGCGCCGGGCGGACTTCCTCCCATTTGCGCGTCTTCAGCCCGCAATCCGGATTGACCCAGATCTGGCTCGCCCGCAGGCGCTCGACCGCCTTGTCGAGCAGGTCGGTCATCTCTGCCACCGCCGGCACGCGCGGCGAGTGGATGTCGTAGACGCCCGGCCCGATGTCGTTCGGATAATTGTCGCCGACGAAGGCTTCGAGCAGCTCCATCTTCGAGCGCGACGTCTCGATCGAGATCACGTCGGCATCCATCGCCGCGATGGCGTCGATGATGTCGTTGAACTCGGAATAGCACATGTGGGTGTGGATCTGGGTCCGGTCGGCGACGCCCGAGGCGCAGAGCCGGAAGCTCTCGACGGCCCAGGCGAGATAGGGACCCCATTCGCCGCGCCGGAGCGGCAGGCCCTCGCGCAGCGCCGCCTCGTCGATCTGGATCATGCACGCGCCGGCCTTCTCGAGATCCTGCACCTCGTCGCGGATGGCGAGCGCGATCTGCCGGCATGCGACACTGCGCGGAACGTCGTCGCGCACGAACGACCAGTTCAGGATCGTCACCGGTCCGGTCAGCATGCCCTTCATCGGCTTGCTCGTCACCGACTGGGCATAGCGCCACCATTCGATCGTCATCGGCTTCGGCCGCGACACGTCGCCGAACAGGATCGGCGGCCGCACATAGCGCGAGCCATAGCTCTGCACCCAGCCGGACTTGGTGAAGGCGAAGCCGGCGAGCTGTTCGCCGAAATACTGCACCATGTCGTTGCGCTCGAACTCGCCATGGACGAGCACGTCGAGCCCGATTTCCTCCTGCCAGCGGATCGCCGCCTCGGTCTCATGGCGCAGGAACGCCTCATAGGCGGTGTCGTCCAGGGCGCCCTTGGCATGCGCGGCGCGCGCCTTGCGCACCTCTGACGTCTGCGGGAAGGAGCCGATCGTCGTCGTCGGGAAGGCCGGCAGGTCGAGCACGCCCTGCTGCAGCGCGTGCCGCTCGGCGAACGGGCTCGCCCGACGCGCCTGCGCGGCAGTGACGGCGGCGGAACGGGCCGCCACGGCGGCGTCATGCACCCGGGGCGACGTGGCGCGCGTGCCGGCGGCCAGCAACGAGCCGGCGATCTCGGCGGCGACGCTCTCGCGCCCGCCCGCCAGCGCCCGGCCGAGGCTCGCCAGCTCGCCCATCTTCTGGACGGAGAAGGCGAGCCAGCTCTTCAGCTCGGCGTCGAGTTCGGTTTCCTGTTCCAGGTCGATCGGCACATGCAGCAGCGAACAGGACGAAGCGATCTGGATATGATCCGAACCCCGGCGCGCCACCACCGGCTCCAGCCGATCGAGCAGGGTGGCGAGATTGGCGCGCCAGATGTTGCGGCCATCGATGACGCCGAGCGACAGCACGAGCCCGCGCGGCGCCTTCGCCAGCACGGCATCGAGCTGCTCCGGCGCGCGGACGAGATCGAGATGCAGGCCCGCGACGGGCAGCTCCAGCGCCGTATCGAGATTGTCGCCGAGCGCGCCGAAATAGGGGGTGAGCATCAGCTTCAGCTTGGGCAGCGCATAGGCGAACATGCCATAGGCGACGCGGAGC
>JAFKJZ010000436.1 GCA_017305815.1 Hyphomicrobiales bacterium | reverse complement strand
GCCGAGACTTCGATCGTGACCGGGCTTCGGCCCGGTCACGTGCTTTCGCGCTGGACCACCCGGAACGGCATCTCGTGCCTCTCCGGCGGAAGGATCTGGCCCACGCGCCGCGCCTCGATGGCGCGCAGCAGCAGGCTGCCGGCCGCGCGGCCGATCTCGACCGCATCAACGGAAACCGTCGTCAGGCGCGGATGGCTGCAGCGCGACACCTCGAAATCGCCGAAGCCGGCGATCGCGATCCGCCCCGGCACCGAAATGCCGCGCCGGTGGCATTCCATCAACGCCCCGAAGGCGGAGAGATCGGAAACGCAGATCGCCGCGTCGACCTCGGGCCACTGGTCGAGCAACTGCGCGATCGCCTCGCCGCCCTGTTCCATCGAGATCGGCGGGCTGCCGAACGAGATGATGCGGGCCTGCCCGAGGCCCAGCTCGGCGATCGCCTGGCTGTAGCCGAGGCGACGGTCGGCGCCGCGCGTGTCGCGATTGGTGGTGCCGCCGATGAAGCCGATGTTGCGGTAGCCGCGCGCATGGAGGTCGTGCGTCAGGGCGCGGATCGCCGCCGCATTGGAGAAGCCGATGACATGCTCGATCGGCTCCAGCGGCAGGTCCCAGGTCTCGACGACCGGGATGCCGACCGTCTCGAGCAGGCGGCGCGAGCGCGGGGTGTGCGAGCCGCCGGTCAGGATGATGCCCTCCGGCCGGCGCGTCAGCATGGATTCGAGCAGGGTTTCCTCGTTCTCGACGAGATAGTCGGTGCGGCCGAGCAGGAGTTGCAGGCCGCTGCCCTCGATCGCCTCGCCGATGCCCCGCACCGTGTCGGAGAAGTTGGAATTGTTGATCGAAGGGATCAGCGTCGCGACGAAGCCGGAGCGCTTCGACGACAGCGTGCCGGCCGTCTGGTCGAGGACGTAGCCGAGCTCGTCGATCGCCGCCATGATCCGGCGCCGCGTCTCGTCCGAGATCGGGCCGCCCTTCCTCAGGGCGCGCGATACGGTCATGGTCGAGACGCCGGCGCGCTCGGCGACGTCGGCCATGGTGGGCTGGCTCTTTGGCGTTCTTCCGGGGGGATCGGTCGCCATCGTCCTTGTCCAGGTCGGGCGCGGCAGGGGCCGCGCCGTGTGAGATGCTGTCATGGCCGGGTCCGGCGATGCCGGATCGGCGAAGCGCCGTCGTTAGCCCACGCCTCGGCCGGGCGCCAGCGCCACGGGCCCGTTCGCCTGAGGCCGCGACAAGGTGCCATGGGCGCGCGCTTGCTTGCGGCGGGACAGGCGCCCTGGCGGGCGCTGGTCCGTCGTTCGATGCGGCCGGCTGTTTCAAGCAATCCGGCGGCCGCGCGAGGCGGCCGCCGGCAGCGCTCCGGGCTTAGTTGACGCCCCAGATCTTCTTGTATTCGGCGCGGTAGCCGTTGTCGGGATCGAAGACGTTCTTCGGGCCGCCGTCGAAGGCGATGTTATCAGGGGTGACCAGATGGACGCCCGGGACGTAGCCCGACCACTTCTCGCCGGCGAAGGCGCGGTTCAGCTCGTCGATCAGCTGCCAGCCCTGCATGGTGAGGGGCTCCGGCACGGTCGCGGCCTGATGGTCGCCGGCGCGGATGCGCTGGAAGGCCGATTCCGAGCCGTCGCCGGCCGAGATGTTCTGCGGATCGCCGTTGCCGGCGATGCCGGCCGCCTGCAGCGCCGGCGGCATGAAGTCGTAATAGAGGTCGTTGATCGCCAGCGAATGGGTCCACTTGGCGCCGTTCTGCTGCAGGAGCGTCGTCGTCAGCTGCGGAATGCGGGTCGAGACGTCGGCGAGCGGCGTATCCTGGAAGGAGACGACCGTGCAGCCGGCGCACTTCTTGATCCACTCTTCCATCGCGCGGCCCTTGGCGATGGCGATCGCGTAGGTCGAGTCGGCGAAGACGACGACGCCGGCCTTGCCGTCGGAATCGGCAACCGCCTTCATCGCCGCGACCTTGGCGACTTCCATCGCGTCGGTGGTGACGTTGGCGAAGATCGGCGTGCCTTCGAGCGGGCCAGGGACGGGGCCGGAATGCCAGCCGACCATGAGGATGCCTTCCTTGGCGGCGCCCTCGAGACCGGCCTTCTGCTCGACCGCGTCGCTGCCGCCGACGATGATCGCGTCCGGCTTCAGCGCGATCGCCTGGCTGAGCGCCGCCGACTGGCCGGAGACGGTGCCCTGGCCGTCGATCTCGCGATAGTCCCAGCCGATCGCCTCGGCCGCTTCCTTGGCGCCCTGCG
>JAFKJZ010000435.1:2298-2808 GCA_017305815.1 Hyphomicrobiales bacterium | reverse complement strand
CCGCGCCGATGGCGGCGACCCGCGCGCCTGTCCGTCCTGCGGCACCGGCCGCCTGTCGCTGAAGCTCGGCAAGTTCGGCTCGTTCATCGGCTGCTCCAACTATCCGGAGTGCCGCTATACCCGCCAGCTCGCCGTCTCCGGCGACGAGGCGACCCCGGGCGAGAATGGCGAGAACGGCTCCGCGCTTGGCGCCGACGGCGCCAAGGTGCTCGGCAAGGATCCGGTCACCGGCCTCGACGTGACGCTGCGCACCGGCCGCTTCGGCCCCTATGTCCAGCTCGGCGAGCCGGAGGGCAAGGAAAAGCCGAAGCGTTCCTCGCTGCCCAAGGGCTGGGAGGCGGGAAGCCTGGACCTCGAAAAGGCGCTGGCGCTCCTCTCGCTGCCGCGCGAAGTCGGCATCCATCCCGAGGACGGCAAGCCGATCCAGGCCGGCATCGGCCGCTATGGCCCGTTCCTCCTGCATGACGGCAAATACGCCAATCTCGACAGTGTCGACGAGGTGTTCACCGT
>JAFKJZ010000435.1:0-2244 GCA_017305815.1 Hyphomicrobiales bacterium | reverse complement strand
GATCGCCGAGAAGGCGGCGCGCGGCGGCCGTCCGGCCCGGGCCGGCGCCGAGCCCTTGAAGACGCTCGGCGACCACCCGACATTGGGCGGGCCGATCACCGTGCATGCCGGCAAGTACGGTCCCTACGTCAAGCACGGCGCCGTCAATGCGACGCTGCCGAAGACGCTGGCGCCGGAGACCGTCTCGCTCGACGAGGCCGTCGCGCTGATCGCCGAGAAGGCGGGCAAGACGCCGGCCAAGAAGACGCGCGCGGCGGCGAAGCCGAAGGCGGAAGCCAAGACCACCACCAAGAAGGCGCCGGCCAAGAAGGCCGCCGCCAAGGTCGCCGACGGCGACGACGTGTCGGAAGACGCGCCGGCCAAGAAGGCGCCCGCCAAGAAGACGGCTGCCGCCAAGAAGCCGGCCGCGAAGAAGGCCGCGCCCAAGAAATCGGCCGTCGAGGCCGACGCCGAGTAATCGGCCGTCGAGGCCGACGCCGAGTAATCGGCCGCCGAGCACACAATCGAGGCCGGCTGTTGCCAGAACTGGCGTAGCCGGCCATTCTCATTTCTCCCCCTTGGGAGAGGACGGGCGAAGTCCCGGCCGCACCCCTTTCCGAATTGGACACAATCTACTTGGCCAAGAAGCCAGAAACTCCCCCAAAAGCCGCCAAGGTCCGGACGCCCGGCGCGAGATCCGCGACGCGTTCCGCCGCCTTCGCCAAGGCCTCCGGCAAGCCGGTCGCCCCCGTCGCGCCGCTCGCCAACGGCATGCCGTCGCGCGAGGCGATCCTCGCCTATATCGCCGAGCATCCCGGCAAGGCGACCAAGCGCGAGATCTCGAAGCATTTCGGCATTTCCGGCGGCGCCCGCATCGCGCTGAAGCGCCTGCTCAAGGAACTGAGCGAGGACGGCCTCGTCGAGAAGCATCGCAAGAAGCTGACGCGTCCGGGCGACATCCCGGCCATCACCGTGCTGCTCATCACCGAGCGCGACGACGACGGCGAATTCGTCGCCCAGCCCGCCAACTGGGACAGCGACCATGGCTCGCCGCTGCGCGTCCTGATCCGGCAGAACCGCGGCAAGCCGCTGGTTCCCGCGCCCGGCGTCGGCGACCGCGTGCTGGCGCATGTCGATCCCGCCGATCTCGGCGAAACCGGCTTCGCGCACACGGCGCGCATCATCAAGGTGCTGGAGAAGCGGGCGGCCTCGATCCTCGGCGTCGTGCGCATCACGCCCGGCGGCGCGCGCATTGAGCCGGTCGACCGCAAGCAGAAGGAAGCCGACGTCTCGCCGGACGACCTGAACGGCGCAAAGAACGGCGATCTCGTCTCGGTCGAGCCGAAGCGCGCCACGCGCTACGGCCTGCCGCGCGTCCGCGTCATCGAGGTGATCGGCGAGATGACGAGCGAGAAGGCGGTCTCGATGATCGCCATCCACGCGCACGACATCCCCTACATCTTCCCGGCGCAGGTGCTGGAAGACGCCGAGGCGGCGAAGCCCGCCAAGCTTTCCGGCGGCCGCGAGGACTGGCGCGACATCCCGCTCGTCACCATCGACCCCGCCGACGCCAAGGATCACGACGACGCCGTCTACGCCGAGCCGGATACCGACCCGGAGAACCCCGGCGGCTTCCTCGTCACCGTCGCGATCGCCGACGTCGCCTGGTATGTGCGGCCGAATTCGCCGCTCGACCGCGAGGCGCTGAAGCGCGGCAACTCGGTCTATTTCCCCGACCGCGTCGTGCCGATGCTGCCGGAGCGGATCTCGAACGACCTCTGCTCGCTGCGCGAGAGTGAAGACAGGCCGGCGCTTGCCGTCCGGATGCAGTTCACCGCCGAGGGCAAGAAGAAGTTCCACTGGTTCCACCGCATCATGATGCGGTCGGCGGCCAAGCTCTCCTACCAGCAGGCGCAGGCGGCGATCGACGGTCGCCCGGACGACAAGACCGGCCCGCTTCTGGAGCCGATCCTGAAGCCGCTCTGGGCGGCCTACGCGGTGATGAAGCGCGGCCGCGACAATCGCGAGCCGCTCGATCTCGACCTGCCCGAGCGCAAGGTGATCGTCGGCGCCGACGGCGCCATCGACCGGATCGTCGTTCCCGAACGCCTCGACGCGCACAAGCTGATCGAGGAGTTCATGATCCAGGCGAACGTCGCCGCCGCCGAGACGCTGGAGCGCAAGGGATCGCCGCTCGTCTATCGCGTGCATGATGCTCCGTCGCTCGCCAAGCTCGAATCGCTGCGCGAATTCCTCGCCACGATC
>JAFKJZ010000434.1 GCA_017305815.1 Hyphomicrobiales bacterium | reverse complement strand
CAATCGGCAAGACGCCTTTTCGGCTTCGCCGCCTCGCCGGCCGATTCGTCACCGGCAATCGCGGCCTGCCCCAGAATGCGCGAAAGAGATCGAATTGGCGACAATCATCGCCGCCGCGCGAAGTTGTTCGAACGTCGCCGCGCCCCGCGCCAAAATCGTCCCCGCGCCGGCGAGGTCATTTCCGTTATAGCGGAGGATTTTTCGAGATTTCCGCCGTCGCCGTTCGCCCGGGCGACCGCCCCTCCGTTCGCTCGGAGGAAACGTCGGCCGGCCTCCGATCGCGCATTGTCAGGCCCAGGGGCCGCGTCTAGATGCCGAGACATGGACGGCAGCGGCCGTCGAGCGACCCGGAGATGGAAAGATGAGCAGTGCCATGCAGATGATGCCAATGCCCGCCATGATGCCGATGCCGATGCAGAACATGATGCCCGGCATGGGCATGATGAACGGCATGATGCCCATGATGGGCAATATGATGGGCAACATGATGCCGATGGGCGGCATGATGCCCATGCCGATGATGATGGCGAAGATGACCTGCACCATGACCGACAAGGGCATGACCTGCGAGATGATGCCGATGGAGGGCATGTCCAAGGACATGTTCATGGATTGCTGCAATCGCATGATGAGCATGATGGGCATGGGCATGCCCATGATGATGAGCATGGCCGGCATGCCGATGATGATGTGCATGATGGAGATGAAGGCCTGAGGCCTGCTTCCGTCGCACGCCGTCTCAGGGTCGCCCGCCGGGCGGCCCTTTTGTTTCGTCTCGGGACGCGTCGAGAAAGCCTGCCTCAGCCCGAGATGGTCTCGACATAGGTCATGACGAGATAGATCACCGCCTCGGAAGCGCGGAGGTTGCGGTAGCTGTGCGGCACGTCGGCCTCGAAGGCGATGGCGTCGCCCTCGCCCAGAACCTGCGGCGCGTCGCGGCCGGCAATGATCTCGATCGTGCCCTGGGCGACGACCAGGTTTTCCAGCGTCCCCGGCGCGTGCGGGTCGGCGTCCTCGCGATGGTTGGGGCCGAGCCGCAGCTCGTAGAACTCGACCTTGCGCTCGCCGCTGAACGGAAACAGCGCCCGCGACGAGAAGCGACCGTCGCTCGAGGTGAGGATCTTGGCCTTGTCGCGCAGCATCACCGTCGTGCCGCGCGCCTCCTGTCCGTTCATCAGCGTCGCGAACGGCACACCGAGCGCAGTCGCCACCTTCCAGAGCAGGTTGATGGTCGGTTGCGGCCGACCAGGGCCGCGAGATCGCCGGATGTGTCGGCGGCGACCTCGTCCGGCGCGTCTTCGATCAGGGCTGGCGTCGCATGCACCATGGCCGCGCCCCGGTTCAGCCGATCGCGACCGGCTGGGCTACAGGCACCGGAACCATGACCCAGACCGGCATCCAGGCGACCGGCATCGACACCATCGGCATCGCCATCTGCGGTGCCGCCGGCTGCGGGCTGCGCGCCTTGCGATACGATGCGAGGTCGATGATCTGGGCCGTCTGTTGCTGCACGTCCATGGCCTCCAATGCCGGCTGAATGCGTCCGTTATATCAGAAGTCCGGCCGCTATTTCGACGCAAGCGACCGTGATCTCGCGCAAAAAAGTAATGATTTCCGCCATTCCGCGCTCGGGCGAGGCGCGAATTCGGACCTCGCAGAGGAAGGCAAAATCCTTTTCCACGTTTCGGCGACAGCAAGGGCGATGGCGCGGCGACGCCCGGCCGGCTGGCATTTCGCTATGCTTGCCGCCACCTACATAGGGTGGCAGAGCGAGAAACCCGCCTGGAGCTTCGACATGAGCAAGCAACCGCCCGCAACGTCGCAAATCCCGGGAAACGGAGCGCCCCTGCCCCGCCCGGTCCGCTCCAGCCTCGAGCTGATCGGCCGCACGCCGGTCGTCGAGCTGACGACCTTCGACACCGGCCCGTGCCGGCTGTTCGTCAAGCTGGAGAGCCAGAATCCCGGCGGCTCGATCAAGGACCGCATCGCCCTGTCGATGATCGCCGCCGCCGAGGCGGACGGCCGGCTGAAGCCGGGCGGCACCATCGTCGAGGCGACCGCCGGCAATACCGGCCTCGGCCTCGCCCAGGTGGCGCTGCCGAAGGGCTATCACCTGATCCTCGTCGTGCCCGACAAGATGTCGCGCGAGAAGGTGCAGCATCTGCGCGCCATCGGCGCCGACGTGCGCACCACCCGTTCCGACGTCGGCAAGGGCCATCCCGAGTACTATCAGGACATGGGCGCCCGCATCGCCGAGGAGACCGGCGGCTTCTTCGTCAACCAGTTCGCCAACCCGGCCAATCCGCGCGCGCATGAGACGACGACGGGACCGGAGATCTTCGAGCAGTTGGACGGCGACGTCGACGCCATCGTCGTCGGCGTCGGCTCCGGCGGCACGCTTTCCGGCATCGGCCGCTATTTCCGGCGCGTCTCGCCAAAGACGAAGATGGTGCTGGCCGATCCGAAGGGCTCGATCCTGGCGCCGCTGGTCAATACCGGCGAGACGATCGAGCCCGGAAGCTGGGCCGTCGAGGGTATCGGCGAGGACTTCGTGCCGCCCAACGCCGACCTGTCGCTGGTCTCGCGCGCCTATACGATCACCGACCGCGAGAGCATCGCGGCCGCCCGCGCCCTGCTGGCGCAGGAAGGCATTCTCGCCGGCTCGTCCTCGGGCACGCTGCTGGCGGCGGCGCTGCGCTATTGCCGCGAGCAGACGGAGCCGCAGCGCGTCGTCACCCTCGTCTGCGACAGCGGCAACAAATACCTGTCCAAGGTGTTCAACGACGTCTGGGTCGCCGAGCAGGGCCTGATCGAGAAGATCCGCCACGGAAACTTACGCGATCTCGTCGCCCGCAGCTTCGCCGAAGGCGGCACGGTGACGGTGGCGCCAGACGACACGCTCTCCACCGCCTACGCCCGGATGCGCTCGGCCGATGTCTCGCAATTGCCGGTGATCGAACATGGCGCGCTGATCGGCCTCATCGACGAAAGCGACGTGCTGGGCGGCCTGCGGCCGCAGGCGCGCGCCGGCCGCAGCGCTTTCGGCGCCTCGGTGCGCGACGCCATGGTGACGGAGCTCAACACGCTGCAGGCGGACGAGCCGGTCGAGGCGCTGCTGCCGGTGTTCGAGCGCAACGAGGTCGCCATCGTCATGGATGGCGACGAGTTCGTCGGGCTCATCACCCGGATCGATCTGATCAATCACGAAAGGTTGGCATTTTGAACAAGCCCCTGAAGCCGAACCGCCTTGCCTTCGAGACCCGCGCCATCCATGGCGGCCAGAGCCACGATCCGCTGACGGGCGCGGTCATGGTGCCGATCTACGCCACTTCGACCTTCGCGCAGGAAAGCCCGGGCGTGCACAAGGGCTTCGAATATGGCCGCTCGCAAAACCCGACCCGCTTCGCCTTCGAGCGCGCCGTCGCTGACCTGGAGAGCGGCACGGCCGGCTTCGCCTTCGCCTCCGGCCTCGCGGCGAT
>JAFKJZ010000433.1 GCA_017305815.1 Hyphomicrobiales bacterium | reverse complement strand
CCTACCTGATGATGAACTCGGAGATCGCCACCTCGGTGATGCTGGGGCTGCGGCTCACCATCGTCGTGCTCGACAATGCCGGCTATGGCTGCATCAACCGCCTGCAGATGGCCACCGGCGGCGCTAACTTCAACAACCTGTTCCGCGACGTTCGGCACGAGGTGATGCCCTCGGTCGATTTCGCGGCGCATGCGGCGAGCCTCGGCGCGATCGCGACCAAGGTCGCCTCGATCGCCGAGCTGGAGGCCGGCATCGCGGCGGGATTGAAGAACGACCGCACGACGGTGCTGGTCATCGACACCGACCCGCTGATCACAACGGAGGAAGGCGGCCACTGGTGGGACGTCGCCGTGCCGGAAGTGAGCCCCCGCAGCCAGGTCAACGCCGCACGCAAGGAATACGAGAAGGCAATCCAGGCGCAGCGCGTGCTGGATTGAGGCTCGATCTGGCCCTCGCCCGCTTGCGGGAGAGGGGTTGGGTGAGGGGCTTCCTTTCCGGCCCCGGGGGACGGCCTTCTGCTCTTCCCAGAACCCTCACCCTAGCCCTCTCCCGCACGCGGGAGAGGGAACGGCCGCGAAACACGCCCAGAACCGAACACAACGAGGAACACCCCATGATCCGCATCGGCGCCAATCCGATCTGCTGGTCCAACGACGACAAGCAGGACATCGGCGGCGACATCTCGCTCGAGCAATGCCTGTCGGAGGCGAAGGCCATCGGCATCGAAGGCATGGAACTCGGCCACAAGTTCCCGCGCGAAGCCGACGCCCTGCGGCCGACCCTCGCCGCGCACGGGCTCGACCTCGTCGGCGGCTGGTATTCGACCTTCCTGATCGAACGCGACGCCGAGGCGGAGCTGAAGCAGGCCCGCGCCCATATCGACCTCTTGAAGGCGTTCGGCTGCAAGGTGTTCATCGCGGCGGAATGCACCCGCACCATCCACGGCACCCAGTCGGCGCCGCTTTCGACCCGACCGATCATGACCGAGGTCGAATGGGGCCGCTTCACCGCGCGGCTGACCGAATTCGCCGACTATCTCGCCCGCGAGGGACTGACGCTCGTCTATCACCACCACATGGGCACGGTGATCCAGACCGAGCTGGAGGTCGACCGGATGATGGAAGCGACGGGTCCGGCGGTGAAGCTGCTGCTCGACACCGGCCACATCACCTGGGCCGGCGGCGACCCGGCCCGGCTGGCGCGCAACTATCGCGGCCGCATCGCCCATGTCCACACCAAGGACGTCCGCCCCGACGTGGCGAAGCAGGCGGCGGCCGGCGACTGGTCGTTCCTCGATAGCGTGCTCGCCGGCGTCTACACGGTGCCGGGCGACGGCGCGATCGACTATCTCGCCGTGTTCAGGGAGATCCCGGATTATTCCGGCTGGATCGTCATCGAGGCCGAGCAGGATCCCGTCAAGGCGCCGCCCGCGCGCTATGTGAAGATGGGTTTCGACAATCTGAACCGCTTTATCGATGCTGCCGGATTGAAGCGGTAGACGCCCGATCTGAAAGGCTTCACCCTGCCTTCACCTCTCCCATGGGGAGAGGTCGGAGCGAAGCTCCGGGTGAGGGGTTGCGATCGATCGGGTGAGGCCTCAACCCCTCACCTGCCGACCTGCGGCCGTCGACCTCTCCCCGTGGGAGAGGTGAAGAACAGCACAGTCCATATGCTGAGCGCGGACATATCGGAGACCTTCATGGCAGATCTTCTCGTCAAGCCGGCCGGAACCAGGGGCCAGACCATCCATGTCACGCCGCAGTCGGCGGGCTGGTCGCATGTCGGCTTCGATCTCTACCAGCTGGCGCCGGGCGAGATGGCGCAGGCCAATACCAACGACCGCGAAGTCTGCCTGGTGCTGGTTTCCGGCAAGGCGCGCATCATCGTCGAGGAGATCGACTTCAACATCCTGGGCGAACGCATGTCGCCCTTCGACGGCAAGCCGCACGCGGTCTATGTGCCGGCCGAGCACGACTGGACGGTGACGGCGACGACCGAGGTGACGCTCGCCGTCTGCTCGGCGCCCTCGACCGGCGGCGACCTGCCGCCGCGCCATATCCGGCCGGAAAAGATGGAGCACGAGACGCGCGGGCGCGGCACCAATGTGCGCCATGTCACCAACATCCTGCCGGAGACGGCGAAGGCGGATTCGCTGCTCGTGGTCGAGGTGATCACGCCCGGCGGCCACACCTCGAGCTATCAGCCGCACAAGCACGACACCGACAATTTGCCGGCGGAATCGCTGC
>JAFKJZ010000432.1:2277-3539 GCA_017305815.1 Hyphomicrobiales bacterium | reverse complement strand
CGAAGCCTTCCGCTATGGTGACCGCATCCGCGCCTATGTCTATGACGTGCGCCGCGAGCAGCGCGGCCCGCAGATCTTCCTGTCGCGCACCCATCCGCAGTTCATGGCGAAGCTGTTCGCTCAGGAAGTGCCCGAGATCTATGACGGCATCATCGAGGTGAAGTCGGTCGCCCGCGATCCGGGTTCGCGCGCCAAGATGGCCGTGATCTCGCGCGATGGCTCGATCGATCCGGTCGGCGCCTGCGTCGGCATGCGCGGCAGCCGCGTCCAGGCCGTCGTCAACGAGCTGCAGGGCGAGAAGATCGACATCATTCCGTGGTCGCCCGACGCTGCCACCTTCATCGTCAACGCGCTGCAGCCGGCGGAAGTCGCCAAGGTCGTGCTCGACGAAGACGCGTCGCGTATTGAAGTCGTGGTCCCGGATGACCAACTATCCCTTGCCATCGGCCGTCGCGGCCAGAATGTGCGCCTTGCTTCGCAGCTGACCGGCTGGGATATCGACATCCTGACCGAGCAGGAAGAATCCGAGCGTCGTCAGAAGGAATTCCAGGAGCGTTCGGCGCTGTTCAATACGGCGCTCGATGCCGACGAAGTCGTCGGCCAGCTGCTCGCTTCCGAAGGTTTTGCTTCGCTCGAGGAAATCGCTTTCGTCGAGCCGGATGAACTGGCATCGATCGAAGGATTCGACGAAGAGACTGCCGCCGAGCTGCAGCAGCGCGCGCGTGACTATCTCGACCGGCTCGAATCCGAGCACGACGAGGAGCGCAAGTCGCTGGGCGTGCTCGACGAGCTCAAGGAAATCCCGGGCCTCACGAGCTCCATGCTCGTCGCGCTCGGCAAGGACGGCGTCAAGACGATCGAGGATTTTGCTGGCTACGTGCCCGACGATCTCGTCGGCTGGGCCGAGCGGAACGAAGGCGAGACGACCCGCCATGGCGGCGTGCTCGACGGCTTCAGCCTCTCGCGCAGCGACGCCGAGAACATGATCATGACCGCCCGCGTCAGGGCCGGCTGGATCACCGAGGACGAGGCCGCCGCCGAGCAGGAAGCCAATGCCGCCGGCGAAGAGGCCGAGGCCTGAGGCGTTCGGACCGCGGAGAGAAGTTTTGCCGCGCAAGAGCGAACCGACGACCCGAAGCTGCATCGTCACGCGAGAGGCGATGCCAACCGAGAAACTGATCCGGTTCGTCCTCGACCCGGAAGGCAGGGTGGTTCCGGATCTCCGGCATCGCCTGCCGGGCCGGGGCGTCTGGATCACCGCC
>JAFKJZ010000432.1:0-2256 GCA_017305815.1 Hyphomicrobiales bacterium | reverse complement strand
CCCGGCCTGGCCGGGCGCGTCGAGAGCCTGCTGGAGGATGCGGCCCTTCAGGCCCTGTCCTTCGCGCGAAAGGCCGGTGAGATCGTCACCGGTTTCGCCAAGGTCGAGACGGCGATCGCCCGCGAGGGCCTTGCCGGGATCGTCCAGGCGAAGGAAGCGGCCGAGGATGGCCGTGCGAAGATCGAGGCGGCCCTGAAACGCCGTTTTGGACGAACCGATGCCGTTCCGGTGCTCCGTATGTTCCGATCGGAGCAATTGGATTTGGCATTGGGCCGGTCAAATGTGATACATGCTGCTCTGCTCGTGGGCCGGGCGAGCGAAAATGTGATAGAGCGTGTCGCCGCGCTCGCCTGTTTTCTGGGAGAAGACGGGCTCGTTGCTATTGGCGATGACGTTGGCGCGATCGACGCGCCGCAAGTGCGTGAACCGAACGTGTCGGCAATGGCCGAAGACCCCGCAGGACAGAAGACCGAATGAACGATACGAACAACAGCGGCGACAAGGATCTTGGCGGCGCGAAGAAGACCCTGAGCCTCAAGGGCCGCGATCCGGAGCGCGGTACCGTGCGCCAGAGTTTTTCGCATGGCCGGACCAATACCGTCGTCGTCGAGAAGAAGAAGCGGGTTCTGATGCATGGCAAGGCTGAGCCGACCGCGGCCCAGCCCGTCGCGCCGCGTCCGTCGCCGGCTCCTTCGCCGACCTCTTCCGTGAAGCCCATCCAGTCTTCGGCGCCGTCGCGCCAGGGACCGGCCGCTCCGGCCCAGTCGTCGCGTCCGCAGGGCGGACGCCCCGGCATGGTGCTGCGCCAGCTCTCGGCTGATGAGCTCGACGCTCGCGCCAAGGCGCTCGCCGATGCCCGTGTCCGCGATGCCGAAGAGCGCCGTCAGGCCGAGCTCGATGCGATCCGCCGCGCCGAGGAAGAGGTTCGCCTCGCCAAGGAGCGCGAGGAAGCCGCCAAGCGCCAGGCTGAGGAAGACGCCCGCCGCGCCGCCGAGGCAGCCCTTCGCGAGAAGACCGAGGAGGCCGCCCGCCGTCGCCAGAGCGAGACCTCTGCGGCCGCGCCGGCGGCTCGCCAGACCACGGCCGCCCAGCCGGCGGCCCGTGCGGCCGCGCCGACGCAGCGCGACCCCAACGCGACCGAAAAGCCGGCGCAGCGCACCGCGGCCCCGGGCGCCCGCCCGACCAGCCGCGCGCTCGACGACGACGATCGTTCGGGCGGTCTGCGCCCGTCGACCTCGAAGCGTCCGAAGGCTGTCGATCCGAAGCCGGTCAAGAAGGATGACGGCGCGTCGCGCGGTCGCCTGACGCTCTCGAACGCGCTGAACGATTCCGAGCGCGAGCGTTCGCTCGCCTCGGTCCGTCGTCGCCGCGAACGCGAGCGCAACCGCAATATCTCGCAGGGTCCGCGCGAGAAGGTGTCGCGCGAGGTCGTGCTGCCGGAGACCATCTCGATCGGCGATCTCGCCAATCGTATGGCCGAGCGCGCCGTCGACGTGATCAAGTTCCTGATGAAGCAGGGCCAGCTGCTCAAGGCTACCGACGTCATTGACGCCGACATGGCCCAGCTGATCGCCGAGGAAATGGGCCACACGGTTCGCCGCGTCGCCGAGTCCGACGTCGAGGAAGGCCTGTTCGACACCCGCGAGTCGGAAGGCGAGCTGGTCACCCGGCCGCCCGTCGTCACCATCATGGGCCATGTCGACCACGGCAAGACCTCGCTGCTCGACGCCATCCGCAAGACCAGCGTCGTGTCGGGTGAGGCCGGTGGCATCACCCAGCACATCGGCGCCTACCAGGTCGAGCAGAACCGCCAGAAGATCACCTTCATCGACACGCCGGGCCACGCCGCCTTCACGGCGATGCGTTCGCGCGGCGCCAAGTCGACGGATATCGTCATCCTGGTCGTCGCCGCCGATGACGGCGTGATGCCGCAGACCATCGAGGCGATCAATCACGCCCGTGCGGCTGGCGTTCCGGTGATCGTGGCGATCAACAAGATCGACAAGCCCTCGGCCGACCCGACCCGGGTGCGCACCGAGCTGCTGCAGCACGAAGTCTTCGTGGAATCGATGGGCGGCGAGACGCTGGACGTCGAGGTCTCGGCCAAGACCGGCCAGAATCTTGACAGGCTGCTCGAGACCATCCTGCTGCAGGCGGAAGTGCTCGACCTCAAGGCCGACCCGAACCGCACCGCCGACGGCGTCGTCATCGAGGCGAAGCTCGACAAGGGCCGCGGCCCGGTCGCGACCGTCCTCG
>JAFKJZ010000431.1 GCA_017305815.1 Hyphomicrobiales bacterium | reverse complement strand
ACCGGCTGACCATCTTCGGCGGCGCCGGCGGCAGCTATTTCATCGAGGAACTCCGGCGCGGCGCGCTCGGCACCATGCCGTTCTGCAGCCAGCCGGCCGATTTCGTCGCCGTCTGGGACGCGTTCCGCAAGGGTGACCAGGCGACGGCGCGCCGGCATTTCGACGCGACGATCATGGCGATCAACCGGCTCGCCGTACAGGGCGGCGACATTTTCTATTTCATTCACAAGCAGATCCTCGTCCGTCGCGGCGTCATCCGCACCGCCGTCGTCCGCAGCCCGACGACCGCGATCGACCGCATCACGGCGCGCGAGATCGAGGAACTGATCGGTGAGATCGTGCCGGTCGCGACGCCGTTCCGGCCACTGGCGGCCTGAGACGGCCATGGATCCGTTTGCGCTGCGCCGCCTCGGCCGCACGGAGCTCCGCCTGCCGCAGCTCGGCTTCGGCGGCGCGCCCTTCGGCAATCTCTTCACCCTCGTCAGCGACGACGAGGCCGAGGCGACGCTGCAGGCGGGCTTCGACGCCGGGCTCCGCTATTTCGACACCTCGCCCTGGTACGGGCGGGGCCTGAGCGAGCACCGCATCGGCCGCTTCCTGCGCCGGCAGAAGCGCGAGGATTTCCGCATCACCACCAAGGTCGGCCGCGTTTTCACCGCGCCAGCCGATCCCGCGGCCTTCGCCGCCAGCCGGCGCGACTGGCCGAACGGGCTGCATTTCGAGCACCGCCACGACTACAGCTATGACGGCATCCTGCGCTCCTATGAGGACAGCCTGCAGCGGCTCGGCCTCAACCGCGTCGACGCCCTGCTGATCCACGATCTCGACCTCGCCAATCTCGGTTCCGAGGCGCTCGTCAGCGCCCATCTCGCCGAGCTCGCGACGGGCGGCATGCGGGCGCTGCAAGAGCTGAAGGCGGCGGGCCGGATCGGCGCCATCGGCGCCGGCGTCAACCGCATCGGCACGATTCCCCGCTTCCTCGAATTGCTCGACCTCGACTTCTTCCTGGTCGCCCTGCCCTACACGCTCGCCGAACAGCCGGTGCTCGACCACGAATTCCCGCTCTGCGAGCAGCGCGGCGTCGGCGTCGTCATCGGCGGCGTCTTCGCCTCCGGCATCCTCGCCACCGGCGTCGTTCCGGGCGCGACCTACAACTACCACCCGCCGACGCCGGCCGAGGCCGAGCATATCCGGGACATCGAGGCCGTCTGCGCCCGGCACGACGTGCCGCTCCCCGCCGCCGCGCTGCAGTTTCCACTGCATCATCCGATCGTCGCCTCGGTGATCCCCGGCGGCTTCCGGCCCGACCACGTCACCCGCAACATCGCCTCGATGCAGCACGCGATTCCCGACGCGCTCTGGGCCGAGCTGAAGCATGAGGGCCTGCTGCGCGCCGATGCGCCGACGCCCTGAATCCGAAAAGAGAGCCGCCGATGCCCGCCTTTCCGATCATCGATACCCATCTGCATATCTGGGATCCGGCCCGGCTCGATTATGCCTGGATCAAGGGCAACCCGCTGTTCGACCGGCCCTATCATGTCGAAGACTATGCCCGCGACCTCGGCCCGGTCGCGGTCGAGGCGATGGTGTTCCTCGAATGCTTCGCCGATTTCGACGCCGAGCGCGGCCAGTATCTGGAGGAGGTCGCCTTCGTCGAGGACGAGGCGAGGCGCGATCCTCGCCTGAAGGCGATCGTGCCGATGGCGCCGCTCGAACGCGGCGCGCGGGCCGAGACGATCCTGGCGGAAATGGCCGAGAAGCACCCAATGGTGAATGGCATCCGCCGCATCGTCGAGTTCGACGCGGATCCGCGCGCGCTGACGCTGAGCCCCGACTTCATTGCCGGCGTGAACCTGCTCGAAAAGTTCGGCATGCATTTCGAGATCAACGTCAACTACACGCAGATGGACATCGTCCGCGCCTTCGTGAAGCACATCCCCGATGTGCCGATGATCCTCGACCATTGCGGCAAGCCCGGCATCCGGGCCGGCGCGATCGAGCAATACCGCGCCGACATCGCCGAACTGGCGCGCCATCCGAACCTCTCGATCAAGCTCTCCGACCTGCCGGTCGAGGCCGACTGGCAGCGCTGGACCGAGGCGGATCTCCGTCCCTTCATCGCGGCGACGATCGAGACCTTCGGCGTCGACCGCGTCATCTATGCCGGCGATTATCCCGTCTGCCTGCAGGCGACGACGCTACCGCGCTGGGTCGAGGTGCTGGATCGCGCCTTCGCCGATCTCGGCCTCTCCGAGGCCGAGAC
>JAFKJZ010000430.1 GCA_017305815.1 Hyphomicrobiales bacterium | reverse complement strand
CGAGTGGAGAATGCGGCCCGCGAGGCACGGCCGGTCGTGGCGGCACCGCACCGGATGCCCATCGCCGAACGCCCCTCGCCGACCCGCCTCACCGCTCTATGGTCCCCGTCCGGCGGATCTTCTTCTGCAGGAGCAGAACGCCATAGAGCAGCGCCTCGGCCGTCGGCGGGCAGCCCGGAACATAGATGTCGACCGGGACGACGCGATCGCAGCCGCGCACGACCGAATAGGAATAGTGATAGTAGCCGCCGCCATTGGCGCAGCTGCCCATCGAGATGACATAGCGCGGTTCCGGCATCTGGTCGTAGACCTTGCGGAGCGCGGGGGCCATCTTGTTGGTGAGCGTGCCGGCGACAATCATCACGTCCGACTGACGCGGCGAGGCGCGGGGCGCGAAGCCGAAGCGCTCGACGTCGTAGCGCGGCATCGAGACCTGCATCATCTCGACGGCGCAGCAGGCGAGGCCGAACTGCATCCACATCAGCGAGCCCGTGCGGGCCCAGGTGATCAGGTCATCCGCAGCCGCGACAAGGAAACCCTTGTCCGCCAGCTCATTGTTGACTTCCATGAAAAAGGGATCGTCGTGACCGATCGGACGGCCCGACGCATCGACAAGCCCCTTCGGCCGCTGCGCGACCTGGGTGCCAGAGGTTCCGCTCAATCCCATTCGAGCGCTCCCTTCTTCCATTCGTAAATGAAGCCGACCGTGAGGACGGCCAGGAAAATCATCATCGACCAGAAGCCGTACCAGCCGAGATCGCCGAACACCACGGCCCACGGGAACAGGAACGCCACTTCCAGATCGAAGATGATGAACAGGATCGCGACGAGGTAGAACCGCACGTCGAACGTCATGCGCGCAGCGTCGAAGGCGTTGAAGCCGCACTCATAGGCCGAGAGCTTTTCGGGGTCGGGGTTCCGGTACGCGACCAGGAACGGCGAGATCAGCAGCGCAAGGCCGATCACGAGGGCGATCCCGAGAAACACGACAATTGGAAGGTATTCGCGCAACAGGTCTTCCATGTATCCGGCTCCGTTGCTCCCTCTCGCGCAGCCGCGCCGCTGCCCGAGATGGTGCGGCGCAATAGGCCGCCAAGCGTTTCACTCGTCTAAGATATCGGCCGGCCGCGGGAAACGCGGCGATCCGCCGGGGCGGCGGTCGAAAACATGAGGCGAGGCTTATCGGAGGCGAACAGACGTGGCAAGCCCCAAGCCCGCCGCCGACGGCGCCCCGGAACAACAACCTAGCGCATCAGACGCCGAAAACCGGCAAAAATTAGAACTGGAAGAATGAAAGCGATTTTGTGTGCGGCGAGATGTCCCGGCGGAGCAGGCCGAAGGCGCGGCAAAATCGGCAAAAACCGACAATTCACCATAAGGCTCACTTTCATAAAAAAATGGGGGCGAATCGCCCCCATCGACCGTCCGCAAGCGCTTCGGATGGCACGCGCCGCCGGGTGCCGGACGAGCGCCTACCGCGCCCCGGAAACCTGATTCTTCAGCATGCCGACGATCGCGGTCAGGATTGCGCCGCCCGCGCCGCCGCCGACGATGTCGGTGACGATCTTGCCGATGTCCAGCCCGGCCATCGCCGCGCCCGCGTCAGGCGCGCCGCCGCCCATGACGGCCTGCAGGATCTGGCCGAGGACGATGCCGCCGATGCCGCCGGCGATCGAGTTGCCGGTCGTGCCCAGGCTCCGCTCCTTCAGCGCGGAGCCGGCCGCGTTGCCGCCGATGAGGCCGGCGACCACCTGGATGATCAATGGCAGTAGAGTTTCCATGAGAACCCCCTCAAAGGCCGACCGAGCCCGAATCATTCGTGACCGTTGTCAGCAATCGAATGATAAACTTGTCACGTCGGCCGACCTAATCTTATTGACGCTGCGTCGCAGCATAAGTAATGGCGCCCCGGAGCCTTCCCGACATCCGATTTGAACCGCAACAACAGAGAATCGTGCTGCACGCGGCGACGCCCGATCCGGCGATTGCATCCGCCATGCCCGAGCTCGATCCCCCGCCACGCCATCCGCGCCGACGCAAGGCTCTCGATCCCCGGCGTGGGGCAACTGGCTGCCCTCACCCAGGGATGCAGCGGACCGCCGCGAGGTGGAAACTGCCACTGGGCAGCTGCGGGCCGCAGGTCCGCCAACACGGCGCCGAGCGCCAAGCCAACAAGCACCATTGCGGTCCGTGAGCCCTTCAGCCCAGAGCCGAGGCCTTTCAGCTTCCCGGCGACGGAACCCAATCCTCCGCCCGAACCGCTGC
>JAFKJZ010000429.1:2290-2815 GCA_017305815.1 Hyphomicrobiales bacterium | reverse complement strand
GACGATGAATGGCTCACCACGCTGCGCGCCGAGATCGCAGCGCGCTATCGTCACACATCGGAGGAGGAATTGGCGACGCGCCTGCTGGCGCTGATGGGCGTGCCGACGGCCGCGGCCGTGGACGGGGCGGCCTTTGCGCCGGCGCGGCTCGGCCGCAACGGCGGCGAGGCGGCCGCCGCCCTGCCGGCGCTCTAGGCCGGCCTGAAGCCGGTGGCGCAGACGGCGGGGCGGCGAAATCGTGCCCGCCGCGCGGCCGTCGGCGTCACGCCGCGTTGCCCCTTGGCGGCGCTTCGACTAGAAGAACCGCAACCTCATCCCTACATCCTGCCCTTTTGGCGAAGAGGGCCTTCGGAGCGAATTCATGGCGCGTCAGTTCATCTATTTCATGCAGGGTCTGACCAAGACCTATGTCGGCGGCAAGAAGGTGCTGGAGAACGTCCATCTCTCCTTCTACCCCGACGCGAAGATCGGCGTGCTCGGCCCGAACGGCTCGGGTAAGTCGACGCTGCTCAAGATCATGGCCGG
>JAFKJZ010000429.1:0-2265 GCA_017305815.1 Hyphomicrobiales bacterium | reverse complement strand
ACCGTCGGCTACCTCGCGCAGGAGCCGAAGATCGACCCGACCAAGAACGTCTTCGAGAACGTGATGGAAGGCGTCGCCAAGAAGAAGGCGATCGTCGACCGCTACAACGAATTGATGATGAACTACTCCGACGAGACCGCGGAGGAGGGCGCCAAGCTCCAGGACATCATCGACAGCCAGAACCTCTGGGATCTGGAGAGCCAGGTCGAGATGGCCATGGACGCGCTGCGCTGCCCGCCCAGCGACGCCTCGGTCGAGAACCTCTCCGGTGGTGAGAAGCGCCGCATCGCGCTCTGCCGCCTCCTGCTCGAGCAGCCCGACCTGCTGCTCCTCGACGAACCGACCAACCATCTCGACGCCGAATCGATCAACTGGCTGGAAGGCCATCTGCGCGACTATCCCGGCGCCATCCTGATCGTTACCCACGATCGCTACTTCCTCGACAACGTCACCGGCTGGATCCTCGAACTCGATCGCGGCCGCTCCATCCCGTACGAGGGCAACTACTCCGTCTACCTGGAGAAGAAGGCCAAGCGCATGGAGCAGGAGGGTCGCGAGGACATGACCCACATGAAGGCGATCGAGCGCGAGCGTCAGTGGATCGCCCAGTCGCCGAAGGCCCGCCAGTCCAAGTCGAAGGCCCGTATCAAGGCCTATGACGAGCTGGTCGAGCGCGCCGAGGGCAAGACCCTGCAGACGGCGCAGATCGTCATTCCGGTCGGCGAGCGCCTGGGCGACAAGGTCATCGAGGTCGAGGGCCTGTCGAAGAGCTATGGCGACCGCCTGCTGATCGACAATCTCTCGTTCAAGCTGCCGCCGGGCGGCATTGTCGGCGTCATCGGCCCGAACGGCGCCGGCAAGTCGACGCTGTTCAAGATGATCACCGGCGAGGAGAAGCCGGATTCCGGCTCGATCACCCTCGGCGACACCGTCCAGCTCGGCTACGTCAACCAGGGCCGCGACGACCTCGCTTCCAACAAGACCGTCTGGGAGGAAATCTCCGGCGGCGCCGAAGTCTTCTATCTCGGCAAGAAGGAAGTGAACACGCGCGCCTATGCCGGCGCCTTCAACTTCAAGGGCGGCGACCAGCAGCAGAAGGTCGGCACGCTTTCGGGCGGCCAGCGCAACCGCGTTCACCTCGCCAAGCTGCTGAAGGACGCCAACAACGTCATCCTCCTCGACGAACCGACCAACGACCTCGACACCGAGACGCTGGCGGCGCTGGAAGAGGCGCTGGAGGATTTCGCCGGCTGCGCCGTCATCATCAGCCACGATCGTATGTTCCTCGATCGTCTGGCGACCCACATCCTCGCCTTCGAGGGCGACAGCCATGTCGAGTGGTTCGAGGGCAACTTCGCCGACTACGAGGAAGACAAGAAGCGTCGCCTCGGCAATGACGCGGTGATGCCGCACCGTATCAAGTACAAGAAGCTGACCCGCTAAGGCGCTTCGGCTTTTCGGTTCCGCGGGCGGATCGGTCTATTCCAAGGGATAGGCGGGTTCGCCCGTTTCTTTTTCGGCAGGCCCGAGATGGCCAGGGGGAGGCGGGCATGACCCAGAAGGTGATCGGCGTGATCGGCGGGCTGAGCTGGGAAAGCTCGGCCGAGTACTACCGCATCCTCAACGAGGCGGTGCGGGCGCGGCTCGGCGGCCTCGCCTCGGCCCGCGTGCTGATGTGGTCGTTCGATTTCGCCGAGATCGAGGCGCTGCAGGCGAGCGGGCGCTGGGACGAGGCGACTTCCCTGATGATCGACGCGGCCCGGCGGCTCGAACGCGGCGGCGCCGATTTCGTGCTGATCGCCTCCAACACCATGCACCGCATGGCGGATGACGTGCAGGCGGCGATCGGCATCCCGCTGATGCACATCGCCGATCCGACCGCCGCGCGGATCAGGGCCGCCGGACTCTCCCGCATCGGCCTGCTCGGCACGGCCTTCACCATGGAGCAGGATTTCTACAAGGGCCGGCTTTCCGGCGAACATGGCCTCGAAGTGCTGGTGCCCGACGCGGCGGACCGCGCCGACGTGCACCGGATCATCTATGACGAACTGGTGCAGGGCCGCGTCGAGCCGTCGTCGCGCGAGATCTATCGCGCCGTGATGGCGCGGCTGGTCGAACGCGGCGCCGAGGCGATCATCCTCGGCTGCACCGAGATCATGCTGCTGGTCCGCCGGGAAGAGAGCGCCGTCCCGCTCTACGACACGACGACGATCCACGCGGAAGCGGCGTTGTAGCGGGCGCTGGAAGGCTGAGCGTTGACCTGTT
>JAFKJZ010000158.1 GCA_017305815.1 Hyphomicrobiales bacterium | reverse complement strand
GCGCCGCCACCATGTCGCCGCGGCCTCATTTCCCGAGGACGGCCAGACGCGGGCCCCGGCGAGGGCCTGCGTTCCGTCGAAAGCGGCGCCGGCGGCCTGCGCGGGGCAGGGCCGACGGAACTGCGTATCGGGCAAATGGCTTGGCGACATTGTTTCCAATCAACCCTCAGATGGCGCTTGTGATCTGTTGCAGGACGCTCTGATTGACCGTCACGCCGAGCTGGCGCTGCAACTCGGCTACATATTGCTGCAGAAGATCGTTCTGCATGGCGTCGGCAAGCTGCTGCGTGATCTGGCCGCTGTCGCCACTGCCCTCAGTGTACGGGGTTTCGGTGACGTCCGCGACCTGCAAGACGATCTGCTCGCCGTCCTGGGCGCCCGGAGCGACGTCGGCCGAGCCCTTCGGGCCGGCGAACGCGGCCTTGAGCGCTTCGGTCGAGAAGCTGTCGGCCGGACGCGAACTGCGGGTCTGCTTGTCGAGCGTCTGCACGGGCAGGTTCAGCGAGGTGGCGATCTGGTCGAGAGTCTCGCCCTTGCCGAGGCGATCCTTGGTGTCCTTGGCCTTGGCGATCAGCTTGTCGGTCGTGGCCTGCTTCTTCCAGGCCTCGATTACCTTATCCTTGACCTCGTCGAGCGGGCGGTCATGGGCTTCGTTGATGTCGGTGACGCTGAACCAGACATAGCCGCCATCCTCAGTCGGGATCGCGGCGTTGTCGATGCCGACATCGCTGGCGAAGGCATCCTTCAGCAGCTGCGCCTGTGCCGGGATGTCGGCGACCGCGTTGCCAGTGGCGTCCTTGCCGGTCTGGTCGACGGCGATCTTCTTCACCGTCAGTTTGGTTGATGTCCGCCTTGGCGGCATTCAGGGCCAATTCCTTCTTCAGATCGGCCTTGACCTCGTCAAACGCCTTAACCGTCGCCGGAACGATGTCCGAGACATGGATGACGACCGGGCCGAAGCTGCCCTTGACGACGTCGCTGGAACCGTTCGCCGGAAGCGAGAAGGCGGCCTCGGCGACCTTGGGGTCGATCAGCTTGTCGCGGGTGATGACGCCGAGATCGCTGTCGCCAAGCTTCTTGCCGATGCCTTCGAGCATTGATTCGAACGATTCGCCGGCCTTGAGCTGGTCGGCCGCAGTCTGGGCGCTGCTCTCGTCCGCGAACACCGCCTGGAAGACATGGCGGGTTTCAGGCGTAGTGAAGCGCGCCTTTTCGGCGTCATAGGCCTTCTGGGCGTCGGCATCGGTGATGTCGTCCGGCCGCGCGACCTCGTCGGGACCGAGCTTGATCAGCGAGATCGAGCGCACTTCCGGCGCGCGCCAGTCCGCCTTGTTGTCATTGTAATAGCTGGTGAGCTCGTCGGCGTTCGGCGCCGGGATCTCGCCGACCAAAGAGGCGGGGAGAACGAGGTAGCGGATGTCCCGCTGCTCGGTCTGGTATTCGTGCAGGGCCTTGGCGAGCGCTTCCGGCGCGGTGGCGCCGCCCGAGATCGACTCGGCGATCTGCTGGCGCTTCTCCTGCGCGCGGCGCTCCAGGACGTAGGCGTCCTCGGTCATGCCGTTGTTGCGCAGCAGAGAGACGAAATAGTTGCGGTCGAAGGTGCCGCCGGCGCCCTTGAAGGCGGGGTCCTGGGCGATCTCGCGGATCAGCATGTCACGCGAAACGCCGATCGACAGGTCCTTGGCCTGGTCGTCGAGCGAAGCCTCGGTGACGAGGCGGCCGAGCACCTGGTTCGGAATGCCGAGCATCTTGGCCTGGTCCGGCGTGATCTGCTGGCCGACGCGCTGGCTCATCGCCTGCAGCTCGCGGCGATAGGCGCGATCGAAATTAACCGACGAAATATCCGTGCCGCCGACGCGGGCGACGGAATGCTTGCTGACACCATTGAAGACATCAGCGATGCCCCAGACAGCGAAACTCAGCACGAGCAGGCCGAGCAAGATCTGCGCTACCCAGCCGGCAGCGTATTTGCGCATCGTATTGAGCATCGACGTCCTCTAACGCGCGGGGGCTTTACCGGCCCCGCTTCGGGCGCGCGATCATAGAAAGGACCCCTCGCCGGGGCAAGGCGCGCGGTGACGGAACATCGAGCATACCTTCCGTCCGGGATTCCGCGGCCCCCGACAGCCGTCTGACCGCGGGTGCGATTCGGGCAGGTCCTTGACTTCGGCGCGCCGTCGCTATGCAAAAGGGCCAACAAGAATCCAAACACCGGAAATCAGGAAGCGTTCATGTCCAGCACCCAATCCCCGCGTCCGAAGCCGCTGATCGCCGGCAATTGGAAGATGAATGGACTGAAGGCCTCGGCGAGCGAGTTCGGCAATATCGTCGCGGGCTATGGTGCGGAGCTTCGGGGCAAGGTCGATCTGGCCATCTGCCCGCCCGCGACGCAGCTTGTGCCTTTCGCGGTCGTCGCGCTCGGAAGCCGCATCTCGATCGGCGGGCAGGATTGCCACGTCAAGGCGAGCGGAGCGCATACCGGCGACATCTCGGCCGAGATGATCGCCGATACCGGCGCGACCCATGTGATCGTCGGTCATTCGGAGCGCCGGACGGACCATTCCGAGACGGACGCGATCGTCCGCTCCAAGACGGAAGCCGCCTGGCGGGCCGATCTGGTGGCGATCCTCTGCATCGGCGAGACCGAAGCCGAGCGGCGCGGCGGCACCACGCTCGCCGTGGTCGACACGCAGCTCGCCGGGTCGATTCCCGACGGTGCGACGGCCGGCAACCTGGTGGTAGCCTATGAGCCGGTCTGGGCCATCGGCACGGGTCTCACGCCGTCCAACGCCGACATCGCCGAGGTGCACGGCCATATCCGCCAGCGTCTCGTGGCGCGCTTTGGCGCTGAAGGCGCGCGCGTCCGCATTCTCTATGGCGGTTCGGTAAAGCCTTCCAACGCCGGCGAAATACTCAAGATTGCCGATGTCGACGGCGCGCTCGTCGGCGGCGCCAGCCTGAAGGCCGCTGACTTTCTCGGCATCGCCGCGGCCTATGCGTGACACGGCGTGCGGCTTGTCTCCGGCGTTCCGCTCTCCATATCAGGGGCGCGGCACTGGAAACCGCCAAAACGATCGTGTACAAGGCCGCCAGCTTTTTTGAATTCTGATCAGAGACATCGATGCAGACAGTCATCATCGTGATCCACCTCATGGTGGTCGTCGCGCTCGTCGCCGTTGTTTTGCTGCAGCGCTCCGAAGGTGGCGCGCTCGGTATCGGCGGCGGCGGCGGCTTCATGACGGCGCGCGGCTCGGCCAACGTGCTGACCCGTACGACGGCCATCCTGGCGGCGATCTTCTTCGTCACGTCGATGGGCCTTGCCCTGCTCAGCCGCTATGGTGAGCGGCCGGCCTCGATCCTCGACCAGATCCAGGGTCAGTCGACCTCGGCGCCGGCCGTTCCGGGCGGCTCGGGTCAGGGCATCCTGGATCAGCTGCCCGGCCAGAAGCCGGCGGCGACGCCTGCGGCTTCGACGCCGGCTCCGGCAACGGCTCCTGCTGGCGAGGCCGCTCCGGCCGGCGCTGCGGCACCGGCCGCGACGGAAGCCGCTCCGGCAACCCCGGCCCCGGCTGCACCGGCTCCGGCCGAGCCTGCCGCTCCGGCGGTGCCGAGTTCGCAGTAAAGCGCGTAAAGGCCCTTTTCCTTCGCGTCGCCGCGCGGTCCCGTGCGGCGACGTTTTATTTGGGGAAGGGGAGTTTGGTGAATGGAGGCTGGGTCGTCGTTCTGGCGCGACGGCTAGCCTTTGTCGTATGAAACGTTCGATCGGAAACTGAGGTAGAGGCCCATGGCGCGGTACGTATTCATAACCGGCGGTGTGGTTTCCTCGCTTGGCAAGGGCATCGCGTCCGCGGCGCTCGGAGCAATGCTCCAGTCGCGTGGATACAAGGTCCGCCTGAGGAAACTCGATCCCTACCTGAACGTCGATCCGGGCACGATGAGTCCGTATCAGCACGGTGAAGTCTTCGTCACCGACGACGGCGCCGAGACGGATCTCGACCTCGGCCACTATGAGCGCTTCACCGGGCGCCCGGCCTCGAAGGCCGATTCGGTCACCACCGGCAAGATCTACCAGGAGATCATCGCCAAGGAGCGCCGTGGCGATTATCTCGGCGGCACCGTGCAGGTGATTCCGCACGTCACCGACGCGATCAAGTCGTTCGTGCTCTCCGGCAACGACGATGTCGACTTCGTGCTCTGCGAGATCGGCGGCACGGTCGGCGACATCGAGGCGATGCCGTTCCTCGAGGCGATCCGGCAGCTCGGCAACGACCTACCGCGCGGCAATGTCGTCTATATCCACCTGACGCTGATGCCCTACATCCCGAGCGCGGGCGAGCTGAAGACCAAGCCGACGCAGCACTCGGTCAAGGAACTCCGCTCGATCGGCATCCAGCCCGACATCCTGCTCTGCCGTAGCGACCGCCCGATCCCCAAGGAAGAGCGCCGCAAGCTGTCGCTGTTCTGCAATGTGCGCGAATCGGCCGTCATCCAGGCGCTCGACGTCGCCCACATCTACGACGTGCCGACGAGCTACCATGCCGAAGGCCTCGACGACGAAGTGCTGGCCGCGTTCGGCATCACCGACGCGCAGCCGCCCGTCCTCGACAAGTGGAAGGCGTTGACCAACAAGATCCGCCATCCCGAGGGTGAGGTCACGATCGCGGTCGTCGGCAAGTACACGGGCCTCAAGGACGCCTACAAGTCGCTGATCGAGGCGCTACAGCACGGCGGCATCGCCAACACGGTCAAGGTCAACATCGACTGGATCGAGAGCGAGATCTTCGAGAAGGAAGATCCCGCGCCTTATCTGGAGCGCGTCAACGGCATCCTGGTGCCCGGCGGATTCGGCGAGCGCGGCTCGGAAGGCAAGATCAAGGCTGCCGGTTTCGCCCGTCGTCGCAACGTGCCCTATTTCGGCATCTGCTTCGGCATGCAGATGGCCGTCATCGAGGCGGCGCGGAGCCTGGCCGGCGTCCAGAAGGCGAGCTCGACCGAGTTCGGCCCGACCGACGAGCCGGTTGTCGGCCTGATGACCGAATGGCTCAAGGGCAACATGCTCGAGAAGCGCCATTCGGCCGGCGATCTCGGCGGTACGATGCGCCTCGGCGCCTATGAGGCGCATTTCGAGCCCGGCTCGAAGATTGCCGGCATCTATGGCGACACGACCGTGTTCGAGCGGCATCGCCACCGCTACGAGGTCAATATCGACTACAAGGACCGGCTCGAGGCCTGCGGCATGCATTTCGCCGGCATGTCGCCGGATGGCGTGCTGCCGGAGACGGTCGAACTGCGCGATCACCCGTGGTTCATCGGCGTTCAGTATCATCCCGAGCTGAAGTCGCGGCCGCTCGATCCGCATCCGCTGTTCGCCTCGTTCATTGCGGCGGCCATCGAACAGTCGCGCCTCGTCTGAGGCCGATTCCGGGTCGCCGGGGACGGCGACCCGTTTCGCCCCGCAGAATTGCCGTTCGGCTTCCGTGCGATGGCCTTGGATCCGCCGCGATCTCGGCGTGTCTTCTCGCCTGGCAGGTCGCGATCCCGCGTTGTCCGGCTAAGCGTCCTCGAAGGTCGCTCGACGCTGGCGGATCAAGGGTCGCATCGCCGACGCTTACGTTGTAAGGGTCTGGCCGCGCACGCCAGACCTCCAGGCACGGTGAAGAATGACGACTGAAACCAATTCGCATGTCTCCGCCGGCAAGGCGACCTTCGGCAATGACTTGCCGCTGACGCTGATCGCCGGCCCCTGCCAGCTGGAAAGCCGGCAGCATGCCTTCGACATGGCCGGCCGTCTCAAGGAGATGACCACCAAGCTCGGTATTGGCTTCGTCTACAAGTCGTCGTTCGACAAGGCGAATCGCACCAGCATTTCCGGAAAGCGCGGCGCCGGCCTCGATGCGGCGCTGCCGATCTTCGCCGATCTCAAGAAGGAATTCGACGTTCCCGTGCTGACCGATATCCACGAGCGCGAACAGTGCGCCGTGGTCGCCGAAGTCGTCGACATCCTGCAGATTCCGGCCTTCCTGTCCCGCCAGACCGACCTTCTCGTCGCGGCGGCCGAGACGGGCCGGGTGATCAACGTCAAGAAGGGCCAGTTTCTGGCGCCCTGGGACATGAAGAATGTCCTTGCCAAGCTGGTCGACAGCGGCAATCCGAACGTGCTCCTGACCGAGCGTGGCGCCAGCTTCGGTTACAACACGCTCGTCAGCGACATGCGTTCGCTGCCGATCATGGCTGCCATGGGCGCGCCGGTCGTCTTTGATGCCACCCATTCGGTGCAGCAGCCGGGCGGGCAGGGTTCGTCCTCGGGCGGCCAGCGCGAATTTGTCTCGGTTCTGGCGCGCGCCGCCGTCGCGGTCGGTGTCGCCGGCGTTTTCATCGAGACCCACCAGGATCCGGACAACGCACCGTCCGACGGCCCGAACATGATCCAGATCGACGACCTGCCGGCGCTGCTGGAGCGCCTGATGGCCTTTGACCGGCTTGCGAAGGGATAGGGCTCGCCCCGTCGTTTCGAAGCGACTTGCGGGATGATGTGAAACGAACGCAGGATGTTCTCCTGCGCCCACTCTGGAAGAGCCCAGCCCGATGGACCCGAACGAACTCGTAGTCATTCTCGATCGGGCGATCTCCAACCTTCCGGATCCGTCCGCCGATGGGCGTCGACGCGTCTATGAGAGGGTCGAGCGCACGATCCGAGCCACTTGCACGCCCGAGGGCGGCGAGATGGACATGGAGCGCTATCAGGCGCTTCGGCGGGATCTCGGCGCCGCGATCGCTATCATAGAGCAGCAGCGGCGTAGCCCCTCGCTCAAGCGACCGCCGACGCCGTCGACCGCTCCAGCGAGCGTCGTCCCTCCTGCTGCTGCGGCTGCGCCGCCGCCACCGCCGTCCGGTTCCACCACGCCGGCAAGTTCAATGGCACCGGCAAATCCGGCCGCTCCGGACCGTTCCGCTGCCGCGAAGCCAGCTCCGGCCGAGGCGCGTCCGGCTCCGGCTTCGGCGCCCCGCGCGGCCGCCAGCCACCCGGCTGCAAGCCTCAGCCATGAGGTCTCCATTTCCGTCGCTCCGGCGCCTCCCGAAGAACTGGTCGAGCCCGATGCCGAGGACGACGGCGCTTCGCCGCGCTGGCTGAAGCGGATCGGCATTGGCGCAGCCGTGACTGCGGTAGCGCTCGGCGTCGTGATCGCCGCCTTGCCGGGTGGTCCGCTGCGCAGCCTGCTATCGAGCACCAGTTCCAGCGCACCGCCTGCCGCAAACGAGCCGACTCCGGCGCCTGCCGCCAGCGAGCCTCCGGCCGATCCCTTTGCCGGAGCGCCGGCACCGCAGCCGCCCGTGGTCGCCGAGGATCGTCCGGCGCCGAGCGAGCCGGCGCCCGGATCCGACAGTCCGCCGACCGACAACACCACCGCTTTCGCGCCCATGCCGGCGCAACCCGGCGTTCCGCGCGTGACCGACGTCAAAGTCTCGATCATGAACGGCGCCTCGGAATGGCGGACCGAGCGGCTGACAGGCTACGAGGACAAGCCGAGCGGGCCGCCGATGATGGCGATCGCGCAGGACCGCGACAAGCCGCTGATGGTGTCGGTCTATTGCGATACGCCGGAACTCACCGTGTTCCGCGTCGCCTATGGTACCGATACGGGCACGCTCCGGCAGGAGATCGGCGAGCGCGGCAGCATGGACGGCATCCAGCGCCAGCGGATCCAGGTAAAGACGGATCGCAATGAAGGCTTCGCCGGCGACTTCCTGGCCCTGACGAACCACACATGGGGCATTCGCCTCGCGCCGGAGAATGTCGAGACGCTGCGCTCCGGCAAGGAGATCGAGATCTCGATCGGCGATTCGGTTGCCGGCACGGTGTCGCTGAGCGGCGCGAGCCCGGCGATCGACGAGGCGCTCCACGGCGGCGCCTGCATCTGACGCCTCGGCCGCGTGTCAGCCGCGGCCGCGATAGGGCGCGACGCCCTGGTCCGGTAGCCAGATGTTCGCCGGCACCGGGCCGCTCTGCCAGAAGACGTCGATCGGGATGCCGCCGCGCGGATACCAATAGCCGCCGATGCGCAGCCAGTGCGGGTCGAGCAGATCGACGAGGCGCTTGGCGATGTCGATCGTGCAGCCTTCATGGAAGGCGCCGTGATTGCGGAAGGCGTGCAGATAGAGCTTCAGCGACTTCGATTCGACCAGCCAGTCCTTCGGCACGTAGTCGATGACGAGGTGCGCGAAATCGGGCTGGCCGGTAACCGGGCAGAGCGAGGTGAATTCGGGCGCGGTGAAGCGAGCGACATAGAGCGTGTCCGGATGCGGATTGGGCACGCGGTCGAGGACCGCTTTTTCCGGGGTTGCCGCCGCGCCGACGCTTCGGCCGAGTTGCAGTTCCTGTTCGGTCATCATCATCTCTCCAGACCGGGCCTGGCGTCAGCAGGGCGCCAGAAGCTCGCGCGTGTCGCGGTTGAAGCGCCAGGCGGAGAAGCCGCTCATCTCCGTGCCGCCCCACCAGCGCCTGATGCCATTGGTCGATATATGTTCCTGCTCGCCGGAAAGGATGTCCTCGCCGACCAGGGTCAGCCGCAGCGGCGCGGTGACATATTCGGCGTGTATTTCCGAATCGGCGTGCGAATAAGGCGCGTGCAGCCCTTCGATCAGCGGGAAGTCGCAGAAGGCGAGTGAATCGATCACCGCGTAGAACGGCCACGTTCCCATGAAGGCAGCTTCCTCGGCTGTTCGCGCCTGGTGGAACAGGGCTGCGGCCGACATGTCTTCGAGCCCGAGCGAATCGAGCAGGCGCATTTCGGTGCGGTTGAGGCCGGTCTTCGGCTGCGGCAGTTCCTCAAGGAAGCGCGCCAGCGCCTGCTGCAGAAACGGGAAGCCCTTGATCGGCCGCAATGCCCGCTTGGCGATCAACTCCGGCGTTGGCGCCGTCAGCTCGCTCCAGACGGTCGCCGCCATGTCCAGCATCGCCTGGTTGACGCGCACGCCGTCGATCGCGAAGCGCATTACCGTATCGGGCCGCTCCATCGCGAAGAAGCTGTCGGCCTGGACGATGACGATCCCCTGCGTGCGCCCTTCCTTGGCGAAGAAATCGAGGATCTGCAGCAATTGCAGCTGATCGTAGAGGTCGTGCTCGAACCAGAGCTCGACGCGGTCGAATTCGGCATGGCGGCGCATGACGGCGTCTCGCTCGGCGAATGTCGCGGCCACCGTCTCGGGATCGAAGTTGAACGCTTCGGCAAGATGCTCGGCCCGGACGGCAGAGACGGCTTCCAGCGTATCGAGCGGCGGGATCGGACCGTCATGCAGCGCATCGCGCCACGGCATGATGATGGCGCGGCTGCCGGCGGCGGTGAGGAGGTCGACGGTCTGGTCGCCGTCGGTGATGAGAAGCGTCGTCATTCCGTCTTCATCATCCGATGCGAGACGGAAGGCAATCGAAACTGCGCGGTCCGCGCGCTTTCGCGGCTCGACCGCGCACTTCCGCATCGGAACTCGACAGTTTCGCGCACTTCCTCTTCCGCCTTCATGCGCGGCAGGCTAGAAGCTGCGAGACCTTCGCGTCCCGTCCGAGAACAAGGATTTCCGCATGACCGCCATCATCGATATCACTGCCCGCCAGATCCTCGACAGCCGTGGCAATCCGACGGTCGAAGTCGACGTTTTGCTGGAGGATGGCTCGCTTGGCCGCGCCGCGGTTCCCTCGGGCGCCTCGACCGGCGCGCATGAGGCCGTCGAGCTGCGCGACGGCGACAAGTCCAAGTATCAGGGCAAGGGCGTGCTGAAGGCGGTCGAGGCCGTCAACGGCGAGATCTTCGACGCGATCGGCGGCATGGAAGCCGAAGACCAGGCGATGATCGACGGCACGATGATCGAGCTCGACGGCACGCCGAACAAGGCCCGCCTCGGCGCCAACGCCATCCTCGGCGTTTCGCTGGCGCTCGCCAAGGCGGCGGCCTCCGCTGCCGACCAGCCGCTCTATCGATATGTCGGCGGCGTCAACGCCAAGGTCCTGCCAGTGCCGATGATGAACATCATCAATGGCGGCGCCCATGCCGACAATCCGATCGATTTCCAGGAATTCATGATTCTGCCGGTCGGCGCGCCGACGCTGGCCGAGGCCGTCCGTTGGGGCTCGGAAGTGTTCCACACGCTGAAGAAGGCGCTCAAGGACGCTGGCCACAACACCAATGTCGGCGACGAGGGCGGCTTCGCCCCGAACCTGCCTTCGGCGACGGCTGCGCTCGATTTCGTCGCCAAGTCGATCGAGAAGGCCGGTTTCCGCCTCGGTGAGGACATCTATCTCGGCCTCGATTGCGCCGCGACCGAGTTCTTCAAGGACGGCAAGTACAACTATGAGGGTGAGGGCGTCGTCCGCACCATCGAGCAGCAGATCGACTACCTGGCCGATCTCGCCTCCAAGTTCCCGATCATCTCGATCGAGGACGGCATGAGCGAGGACGACTGGGCTGGCTGGAAGGGCCTGACCGACAAGATCGGCAACAAGGTGCAGCTCGTCGGTGACGACCTCTTCGTCACCAACACCAAGCGCCTGTCGCAGGGCATCAAGTCCGGCACCGCCAACTCGATCCTCGTCAAGGTCAACCAGATCGGCTCGCTGACCGAGACGCTCGACGCCGTGTCGATGGCGCACCGCGCCGGCTACACCGCAGTGATGTCGCATCGTTCGGGCGAGACCGAGGATTCGACCATTGCCGATCTCGCGGTCGCCACCAACTGCGGCCAGATCAAGACCGGCTCGCTGGCCCGTTCGGACCGGACCGCCAAGTACAACCAGCTGATCCGCATCGAGGAGCAGCTCGGCGTGCAGGCCGAATATGCCGGCCGCAGCATCCTGAAGGGCTGACGAACTCTTCTCGCCCGCGCTATGCGCAGGCGTATTTATCGGGCTCCCGGCGCAGGACATGCGCCGGGAGCTTTTGTTTGCCGTCTCAGCCCGGCCGGCCGACCGGCTGCTGCTGCGTGATGCAGTGGATGTTGCCGCCGCCGAGCAGGATTTCGCGGGCTTCGATGCCGACGATGCGGCGGTCGGGATGCAGCGCGGCGATGATTTCCATCGCGGCCTGATCCGTCTTCGGGTCGAGCAACGGCATCACCACCAGGCCGTTGGCGATGTAATAATTGGCGTAGGATGCCGCGAGCCGCGCGCCGCCGCGCCGCTCGGCGCTGCCCTCGGAAACGTCGATGCCGGCCGCCTCCGCGTCGGTCATGTAGAGCGGTCCCGGCATCGGCAGCTTGACGATCTGCAGCCTGCGCCCCTGCGCGTCCGTGGCGGCGGCAAGCCGCTCATGGGCGTCGTGCGAGATCGCGTATTGCGGATCGTCTGGATCCTCGCACCAGGTCAGCGCCACGACGCCGGGCCGGACGAAGCATGCGAGGTTGTCGATATGGCCGTCGGTCTCGTCGTGGAAGAGGCCGGGACCGAGCCAGATGGTCTTGCTGACGCCGAGGCGGGCGGCGAGATGCTCCTCGATCTCGCTGCGGTCGAGATAGGGATTGCGATTGGGGTTCAGCAGGCATTCCTGCGTCGTCAGCAGCGTGCCCTCGCCATCGACATGGATCGCGCCGCCCTCGAGGACGAAGGGGGCGCGATAGCGCGGCGCGCCTTCGATTTCGAGGATCTTGGCGGCAGCGCGGTCGTCCTGGTCCCAGGGCGAATAGAGGCCGCCATTGAAGCCGCCCCAGGCGTTGAAGCGCCAGTCATTGCCGCGTAGGCGGCCGTCGGCGCTGACGACGAAGCTCGGGCCGGTATCGCGGCACCAGGCGTCGTTGGTCGTGGCCTCGACCAGCCGGACATGGGCGGGCAGGCGCTGGCGCGCGTTTTCCCACTGGCCGGCCGAGACCAGCATGGTCACCGGCTCCGCTTCGGCGATGGCGGTCGCCACCGCCGCGAAGGCCTGTTGCGCCGGCTTGCCGCCCAGCCGCCAGTTGTCCGGCCGCTCGGGCCAGATCATCCAGGTGCCGGCATGCGGCTCCCATTCGGCCGGCATGCGGAAACCGTCGTCGCGGGGGAGGCTCTGGAGCGTTGCGGACATGGTGCTCGTTCGCTGATCGTCGGGGTCTGTGATCGAAGCGGGAATGCCAGGCGAAGGCAAGCGTGCTAGAGCAAGCCATCGACGACTTCCAACGGATTACGCCATGCAGCTGCGCGCGCTCCTGTTCGACAAGGACGGGACCTTTCTCGATTTCGCCAAGACCTGGGACGCCGCGACGGGCTCGGTCATCAACACGCTGGCCGAAGGCGACGGGGTGCTGGCGGAGCGGCTGGCCGAGATCGTCCACTACGATCTCGAGGCGCGCGTGCTGCTGCCGACGTCGCCCTTCATCGCCAGCTCTGTCGGCGAGCTGATCCCGCTCTGGGCCGAAGCGCTGGGTCGGCCCGGCGATGCGACATTCGAGCAGATCCTGCGCGACCTATTCCATGACGCGACGCTCGACGCCGCGACGCCGATCGGCGAGCCGGCGGCGGTGTTCGAGACCCTGCAGCAGGCCGGCTACCGGCTTGGCGTCGTCACCAATGATTCCGAGCGCGGCGCGCGGTCGCAATGCGAGCGGCTTGGTCTTGTCTCGTGGTGCGACGCCATCTTCGGCTATGATTCAGGTCATGGCCGCAAGCCCGAGGCCGGACAGATCCGCGCCTTTCTGGATCAGTTCGGCTTCCAGCCGGGCGAGGCGGCGATGATCGGCGACACGCTGCACGATCTGCATGCCGCGCGCGCCGCCGGTGTGGTCGCCATTGGTGTCGAGAGCGGCTTCATGTCGGCCGAGCAGCTTGCGCCGGAGGCAGATTATATCATAAGCGATATCAGCAAGTTGTCTGATCTTCTTCAGAAGATGAACTAGCCGGATTCCGCTCACTTCGAGTCGAAGTGCTGGCGGATTTCGGTGATGTGCTCCGGGCCGATGCCGCAGCAGCCGCCGACGATCGAGGCGCCGGCATCGATCCAGCGCTCGGCCCAGGTGAGATAGCGCGCCGGCGTGATGTCGGCGCGGATATCGGAGATGCCGGCATAGGGCTCGTCGCTTTCTTCCTCGGCGGCGAAGGCATTGGCATAGACGCCGATGCTCACGTCGGGGCGTCCGGCCGCGTCGAGGGTGGCGCGTGCCTCGCGGATCGCCGCTTCCATCACCTCCGGCTGGCTGCAGTTGAACAGGATCGAGACGGCGCCGGCCTCGACCGCCTTTTCGACGCCGGTGGCGACCGTCTCGCCGGAGCGGAGTTCCGGCGGCCCGGTGCGGCCCGCCTCGTCCTTCAACGTGTAGGAGACCCAGATTGGCTTCGGGTGTTGCGCCGCGGCGGCAATCGCCGCCAGTGCCTCGACGGTGGAGCTCTGGGTTTCGATCAGCCAGAGGTCGACATGCGGCGCGAGGCCCTTGACCAGGACCCGGAAGATTTCCGGCGCCCGGGCGGCGTCGAAGAGCTCCGGCCGGTAGGATTCGAATACGGGCGGCAGCGATCCGGCGACCTTGACGGGGCGCCCGGCCTGATCCGCCGCCGCGCGCGCGACCTGGCCGGCGAGGCCGGCAAGCCGCAGGCCATCCGTCTCGAAACGCTCGGCGCCGATCTGGTGCGGCTTGATCGCGTAGGTATTGGTGGTGACGATCTCCGCGCCGCTCTCGATGAACTGCTCATGCGCCTTCTGCACCAGATGCGGCGTCTCGATCAGGGCGAGCGCCGACCATTCCGGCAAGCGGAACGGCGCGCCGATGCGCTCGAGCTGCCGGCCCATGCCGCCGTCGAGCAGCGTCACGTGTTGATGCGTCGTCATGATGGATCTTCCTTGTCGTGCTTGGATCCGCGGCCGCCATGGGCGCTGTTCAGGACCGGTTTGCGTTTGTCGGGACGCCGGGGTAGCCGCGCCCGAAGCGCCGCTCGAGCTTGGCCTGGCAGAATTCGAGGATGATCGACATCACCCAGTAGATGGCCGCCGCCGTGGTCAGCATTTCCATGTATTTGTAGGTAGAGCGCCCGTAGGACTGCGCCAGGAAGTTCAGTTCCCAGACGCCCATCAGCGAAACCAGCGCTGAATCCTTCAACATCGAGACGACCTGCGTGCCGGCGGGCGGGATGATGACGCGCAGTGCCTGCGGTGCGATGACCTTCCACGCGATCCGCCAGCGCGGCAGGCCGAGCGACATCGCCGCCTCCCACTGGCCGGCCGGAACCGAGCGGACGCCGCTGCGGACGATCTCGGCATTGTAGGCGCCATAGTTCAGCGACAGCGCCAGGATGCCGGAGGTGAGGGGGCCGAGGATGATGCCGATCTGGGGCAGCGCCAGGTAGATCAGCAGGACCTGAATCAGCAGCGGCGTGCCGCGAAACAATGATCCGTAGAAGGTGGCGATGGCGAAGCAGAACGGGTTGGACGACATCCGCCCCATGGCTGTCACGACACCCAGGAACGCCGCGAAGCCGACCGAACTCGCCGTGACGAACAAGGTCATGGCGGCGCCCTGGATCATGCCCGTCGGGGTCAGGCGGATGCCGAGCATGAAGGGGAGCCGTTCGGCGACGGCGCCGCCGTCGAGGCCGAACTGAACGAAACCGACCAGCAGCACGGCGAAAAGGCCGGCCCAGACCAGGCCGACCTTGATGCCGAACAGGCGTCTTGCGGAAATGCCCTGCGGCGAGCGCCGTCCACCGGCCAGCAAGGGCGGGCGGTGGATGGCGCTGTCGCGCGGCAGTTCTTGCCTCAGCTCAAACGTCATTGCGCGTGATGTCGGTGCCGAGCCATTTTTCCGAGATCGCCTTCAGCGTGCCGTCGGCGCGCAGGCCCTCGATGATCTCGACGACCTTGGCATTCCATTCGGCGTCGCCCTTGTCGACCGCGATCCAGTTCGGCTCGCCGAACAGCGGCTGGCCGACGACCTTGAGCGGGGCGCCCGCATCGATATGCCCCTTGGCGGTGGCGATGTTGGCGACGATGGCGTCGAGCCGGACGCCGGCGCCGAGCGCCAGGTTCTGGAAGTTGACGGTCTCGTCCGAGGGCACCTTCACCGGATTCTCGAACGGGAAGGCGATGGCCTTCTCGCCCGGGATCTGGATCGTCTTGTCGAGATAGGCCTCGTAGCTCGAGCCGGTGCCGACGCCGAC